>JADLFY010000057.1 GCA_020849575.1 Candidatus Peregrinibacteria bacterium | reverse complement strand
GGAATTCGTCCGCAATTATACTGCTAATATCAAAAAGCAAAAGTACTTTTTAATAAATCGTCTATGTCAGATCAAAACAATTTCAATGCTGTTGGCTGGTTCGAAATCCCCGTTATTGATATGAACCGCGCCATTCAATTCTATGAAGCAGTATTCGGCTACAAACTCGACCGCCATCAAATGGGTGAACTCGACATGGCCTGGTTCCCTTCTCATGATGAGGCCAAAGGCGCCAGCGGCTCCCTGGTCAAACATCAGCAATTTTATACACCATCCACTACCGGTATTTTGATTTATTTCACCTGCCCTTCCGGCAAAGTACAGACTGAATTCGAAAAAGCAACTGCTGCCGGCGCCAAAGTAGTAGTTCCACCACGACAAATCAGCCCAGAATACGGATACATGGCCGTTGTCACCGACACTGAAGGCAATAATATTGCATTACATTCCCGCGAAGGCTAGCCAAAAACCTTCAAATGCTCACGACACAAATCCACAGCTGCAGTATCTGGAGTATAGCCCAAATAGCTGAATAATTTTTGTGTATAAAGATCAAAGTCAGCAATAGTCATCTCTTCCCCCAGGCTTTCAAAGAATTCCAGATTTAATTCCAGTATACGTTTGGACAGCATCATTTCAGTTGATGGAGGAATAGAGGCTCTGGAAATCAATGAAATATATGGCTGCAAATAAGGCGCCCTGGCCACCTCCCCATTGGGCAGAGAGACTACCAGCCCACTGGTTTTGGACCCAATAATAAAGTCCCGCAAATCCACCACATCAAAAGCCTCCACGTCAAAAGCTCCCAGATGGACATGATTATATTTTTTACGGGAATAATCCATCAGTGTACGGATTTTATTTATTCGCACAGTTTCCGGCAATAATCCCATCAGCATATTAATGGTGCTACCACTGGCAATATCGTCATCCAAAAGCGTATAAGTACCAGCTTTTATCTTGTCTATCTGTTCATTTATAGAAGCAAAACCAGGTCTACCAATCAGTTCACGCGATCTGAATTGTCCATCGGATAAATAAAATTGTCGTGAAAAATTGACCCCCGATCCGTTATTGGTACAAATATCCAGATTTAAAACCTGTTCCTGTCTTTCCAATTGTTCGACATACTGAATCTGATCATCCAGATGATAAAATCTGATATCCACATCTACCGGCAAATCCGGCAAACCCACATGTAGAAAAGCCCCACGAATCGCCTGAGCCAGATTATTTTTAAAAGTTTCCTTGGCTGCCAGCAGCTTCCCTTCACCAAATTTTTTAATCCAGGGATCAATCGCCCAGGAATCCTCATCCCGTATTATATAAAGCTTACGGGGCTGCAAACTGACACCATCGCTGCTCAAAACATTTTTACGCCAACGGAAATATAAATTACTAACTTCATCAGGCATCAAATTGGCCTTCCATTTACGCGCTGTAGTGGAAGAATAATTGGCATGGCCGATTATGCTCCTGGTAAAAATAATTTTCTGATTATCAGCAATACCAGGTTCATTTTGAACCTCAGCCATTTCATAGCCATCCCTGGTCACACAGACACAACCATTTCTATCTTTGAAAACCCGGGCAAATTTACCATTATCAGCGCCAAACACATAAAATACCTCCAGATCTTCCCTCTCCAGGTGATATCTCAAATAGGTCTGTAAACGTTCAATCACATCAGTAAAATTTACATCCGTAGGGACATAACTGGCTTCCCACGGATCAACCATTAACCAGTCACTATCATTAACTGCCACCCGTGCCAGATAAATACGATGAGCACTGTTCAATTCCGCTTCTCCACCATATTTAGTACTGACATAATCATCATGTGAAGGTGAAAAATATCCTCCAACCACCGTCATACCTTTTTCTTCCAGTTTCACTTTGGCAGTTTCCATCAAACTCAGATGTCCATGATGAATCGGTGAAAATCCTCCAGTAGTCAACAAAACCACCGGTTTCTGATCAGCTTTGAGATTGCCTAAATTGGCCGTAATTTTATGAAAAGGTGTGGTCAAAAGTCCTTTATCCATTTGCAAAATTCCAACCTGTTCCGGCAACAATCTGTCCACAAAAAACCCCGCATCATAAACATATTTGAGTGAACGACTCTGATCATAGAGAGGCCTATAATAAGAATCCCGCAGGATTTTCCAGGCCAAATGCTTGGCCGGATCAAAGCTTTTAGCTTTAGCAAAAAACTCTGCATAGACCCGATCCACTTCATCCCTGCTGACTCCAGATTTCACCCCCAGAGCAGCATACAAATCAATATTATCAGCCAATTCAGGCTGCTTTACAATTACTTTAGTCCGCATGGTGTATAAATAATATCTGTTCTAATAATTACTTTTTCGCCATTTCCTGAAATCGCCAATGAATCATGCAAAATACGATGATCAAAAACTATGGCATGACCGGGCTGCGGATCAACGGTAAAAAGAATTTCGTCATCTTTGGCATAACGGTTCCAGTCAGCATAATCTTTTTTATCCAAAGGCAAATCAATTTGTGGGTCTTTAATAAATCTGGTCATACCGCCAGTAATATCTTTTGCGTTCAAATAAATCACCAGACTCATTAAAGTTTTATTACCATCCTGATAGGTAAATGGCGCATCATAATGTGGCACCAGCAGACCCCCATCGGTATATCGGATAAATCTGAACAATGGACTCACACCAATTGCCCGCCAGGCCTGATGTCCCAGCCAATCAGTCGGATCATCAGCTTTCATCAAACGAAGCTGGGTTAATTTTGGGGATAATCTTTTCCACAAAACTTCAGCCAAATCTGGACTGAAAGTCGACGCCCGATACGAACCAACTTTATCACCTTCTTTGTAATGCGACATATAACCATCAATCCCCACGGGCTTCCAGCCATGAGCATTAGCCTGATTCAAAATCACCATTCTTTCCTCCTCATTCATCAAATCAACTATTTCCCAGGCATCACCCTTGATTACAGGCAATTTCTTCATTTCCAAAACTGGCTCCGCTCCAAAAAAACTTGGCCAAATCTCACTACTCAAATCAAAAGCATTCACAAAAAACTCTTTACCTCTCGGTTCATAATCTATTCTTTGATTTCCGGTGGGCCAACCACCTCGTATACCACTTTCCAGAATATCCAAATGCACTGCCGGAGATTTACCAATATACTTATGTCCATTAAATCTGTGCAAATCTTCCAGTCTCCCGCTCAACACACTATACTGTTCAGCTGATTGTTCGGACAGTCCATCCAGATAGGCTTTTCTATCCGCCTCTTTTTCCAGGGCCTTCAAAAGCAGAAACAGCTCAACAAAATCATAACTGGCTCCAAACACTTCTTCATCAATACGTCCATCAAACATATCACCAGTAGGAACTACTTTCAGAATAGAATCAGGAACACCAAGATAAGCAGCAACTTTGCGCACCTCACTTTTGTGCAGATCACTGATCAACTGAACATCAACCATGCCATCACTCGCTTTGCCAAAATATCCCAGATAACAACCTTCATCACGATTGGTAGTACCACAAACTATGGAAGGCAGTTCGGATTGGGACATCAAACTCGTAACATAATAATAAGCTGGTGTTCTCATATAGGAAACCAGCTGTCCAGAAGCCCATCCTTCACCTTTCACTCCAATAGCATTGTCTACCGATTCCTTCATGGCCAAAAAAGGTTTGGTTAATTCAATCACATGTGGTTCCAAACCAAATTTTTTAATCACTTCAGTAGCCCGATCTGTTGCCCCATCCTGATTGGTAGTAAATACCGGCTTAAAGATTGGCAAAGTCACCGGTACAATTTTTTGAATTGGGGAATTTGGCAGTTTGGATGCATGGTGTACCAAAGCCAAAGTCACAGCCGAATCAATCCCTCCACTTACAGCTATCACACAAGCTTTCAAACCAGCAGCCAGCATGTATTGATTGAGATATTCAGCCTTCACTCTCACATAATTTTCCACATTAAAAGCTCTTCTGGCTCTCAATTTTGATAATACCTCCAACAACTCAGCGCTCAAATTCATTAAGGTATGCTCGGTATGAAATTTCATAATTTAAAAATTAATCTTTAGCCAACAAAACAGCTTTTTCAATTGCCAGGGCCTCGCTATCAACCAGCACCGCCTGATGCGTCAACTTCCTTGCTATATTGGATATCTCAGTGCAACCCAGAATTACACACTCGGCCCCCGCATGGGCATAATTTTCTATTAACTCATTAATATGCGCAATGTGATGGGTATTAACCGTACCTCCCATCACAGCCAGAATAGCCTCATTGATAATTTCCTGTTCAGCATCACTGGTTTGTAAAACCTCCAAACCACTGGCTTTCAAAGGAGCCGCATACAAATTCAAATCCCGGGAGGTCTGCGAACAAAGAACAGCTACTTTTTTATATTTCATGGCCTGCACATAATCCACCGTCAGACGTATCAGATTCACAATCGGAATATTGATGGACTTTTGTAATTCATCAAAAAAATAATGAACAGTATTACAGTCAATCACCACCAATTGAGCTCCGGCTTTTTCCAAGGTCTGTAAAGCAGCAATCAATTTATCCAGAATAACCTTTCGCTGTAAAGCATCCTCCGTAAAACCTTCATGATCAAACTCCTGAATTGGACAACTATAAAGAATAATTTTGGGGAAATCACTATCCTGCACCGCCTGATATTTTTGCTGACAGATATTGGTCAAAGCTACATAAGTATCGGCACTGGCCACCGGCCCCATTCCTCCCAAAATCCCAATAGTTTTTATAAACATGTAACTTCAAAAAATTCGTCAGCATTCTACAACAAAACCCACATCGCGCCAATTAAACTAATCATTTTACCTTAATCTAGCGAGACTTATTGCAACTCATATTTGCACTCATCAACTTTATAAATGAGCTTTTTCTTGTCCGATCTAATCAAATCCATCATCAATTTGGCCGCCTCAGTTGGAGTGATCACTATTTTCATTTTCTCAGCTTTCTGTTCAGCACTGTAATCAGTCCACTCCAGTGGCGTATCCACCGGCCCCAAATGTGCCACTCTCATATCTAGATCAGGCCTGTCCTTGACCACTATTTCATCAATGCTCAAATCAGCCAATTTCGATAAAGTATAAGCAAAGGTATTGGCTTTCACCTGCAAAGCATTTTTGGAATTGGTCTGCACAGTCATGGCCCCCTGAGCCAGCTTTCCCCGCAAATGCTTGAACATCAGCCAAATTCCTTTCACATCAACTCCCCAAACCGCTTCAAAATCACTCTCACTCAATTCCCAATAATTTGCCCGTTTCATTCTCCCGGCATTATTAATCAACAAATCCACCGGCTCCGAAACCTTCGACAAAGCCGTTACCACCTGATCTTC
>JADLFY010000056.1 GCA_020849575.1 Candidatus Peregrinibacteria bacterium | reverse complement strand
CCTGGGAAAAAGGTCTTAAGACTGGTATCTATTATCTCCGTACAAAAGCTGCTGCTTCTGCTCAGAAGTTCACCATTCAACAACATGCCGGTCTCGGTCAAAAGGATGAGGTGGCTTCAGGTCTGGTAGCTGGTGGTTTCATGAACTCTGTAGCTGCTGTAGCTGTTGGCAATGCCAGCGCTGAGGCTCCTGCTTCGGGTGTGGCTATTGGTTCTGATGTGACTGTGCCGGAAGTTGGTGGAACCGAGAAGGAAGATGCGATGAGTCAGATTGCTTGTAGTATTGATAATAAAGATGAGTGTATCGCGTGTGGAAGTTAATTAATTTGCTTACTACTTCGTCAAAAGACCTTTAATTCGCTCAACGTATAACACATACGTCTTGCTAGAATTAAAGGTCTTTTTCCTTGTATTAAACTAAATTAATTAACTTCCAAATTTTACTGTTCACTGCTTAAAAACCTTGTGAGCCGTAAAAACTGTCTCTGATTTGTGGAGTTACTTTTAAAGTTTTGGCATATATAGGCATCGGCACCAGCCGGTTGGGGCTTTTGGATTAAGTTTGAAAGTACAATCTTGGCAAGGGAGAAGTTTCTTACTTAGAGCTTCTTCAATGCTGAAAAGTTTATCTTTTTGTAATTGGCAATAGTCGCAGCTTTGCTGACCGGTTAGTATGGAAACTTGTTTGTAGCCATTTAACTGTGCTTCTTTTAAAGTCAGTTCCAGAGAGTTTTCCAATATTGGATTACAGTTCTTGCTTGAGTAATGAAGATAGAGTGCCATTTGAAATTGAATAGAACTCGCTAGATGGAGTTGTTTATTTTTCATTGCTTCCAGAGTCATTTGATTGGCTACACTCCAGGCCACGTCTCCAAGGGAGGGTGGGTGACCAAACTTTTTGAAAAGTGTCTCGGTTGTCTTTGCCGTTAATTTGTCGAGGAACTTGCTGTCGATGTCCAGATTCTTTTTTAGGCCATCCAGTAAACTCTTGTCTGTATAGTACTGTTCTCGTTCAAGGTCAAAATCGGTGGCAGCTTTCTCTGTAAGAATCAGTTTTTCTTTTGTTAAATAATGAGTTCTGACGAAAATTGGTTTTTTGCAGGATTTGCATTGCACTTTTCTGACAGGGATTTTATCCAATTCAGCCTGACAGTATGGGCATTTTGTGATGGTATTGGCCGGAGTGGTCTGTTTTTTGAACCAGTTGAACATGATTAGTATTTATTTGCACTGAAATTCTATATTGTAATTGAGAGAAGATGAATAGTTTGTTATGATGTGGGGGCTTTATTTTATATTACTTTTATGAAGAAATTTTTACCTTATGTTGGTGCTATGTTAGTTGGAGTTGTTGTTACTGCTGCTACGGCATCGGCTCTTATTGCGGTGAAAAAATTTCCGGATGTAGATTATAATAGCTATTATGGTACAGCGGTGGAGAGTATGGTGGGGATGGGGGTTATGACTGGTTATGAGAACGGGAATTTTGGTCCGAATGATGTAGTTACTCGTGCACAATTGGCTACTGTATTGAATAGATACAATGAAGAGGTGGGATATATGAAAATACTTATTTGTGATGGTGTAGATCGAGATGCTGTTGCCAATCAACATATCTATGACAAGCTTTGTCCCTCTGTACTTCAGTAGTAACCTTAAATTGTTGAACAGGATTATATGAAAAAAATTGGAATTTTATTGGTGACCGCTTCCTTGTTTTTGACTGCTTGTCAGCAGGGAGCTCCATTGTCTCAGGATAATGGTCAAAATGTTGCAGATGGTGAAGACATACTATTCCATACTGAGGAACATCAGATGGAGATTAAGTCTGATCAGGAGTTTTTGGAAATGATGATTCCTCATCATCAGGAAGCGGTTGATAGTTCCAAGGTTTTGCTGGCCAAAACCAGTAATGAAGAATTGAAAAATTTTCTGGAGGGAGTGATTTATGTGCAAAGCAATGAAATTGAGCAGATGAAACTTTGGTATAAACAATGGTTTGGCACTGAGTATCAGGCCAAGGAAGGATATATGGCCATGATGCCGGATTTGTCCAGGCTCGAAGGGGAGGCTGCTGATCGGGCTTATATTCAAGGTATGATTGATCATCATCAAAGTGCTATTGCCATGGCCAGAGATTTGCAGGCTTTTACTGAAAGACCTGAATTGATTGATTTGGCCAAAGCAGTGATGGATGTGCAATCGGCTGAAATAGGTTTGCTGGAAGGTTATCTTAACAATTAATTGGATATTGATGTTTGATGAACTTTTCTTGCCCTGGTTGATTTGTACCGGAATATTTATTGCCATAATTGGTTTCTTGATGATGTTTGCCAAGGTTAAACCTCCATATGAAGATATGGGTATTAGTCAGGCCAAATGGGAGGCTTTTGAGAAAGGGCAATTTGAGGATCATGAGCTGCTACAATTATTGCCGCAGCATAAAATTTATGCGATTAAATTTTGGCGTAGGAAAACAGGTTTGGGATTGAAAGAAGCGATGGAAGAGGTGAATGAAATGGAAAAGAAAAAATTGGGCTGATCAACTGTTTGCGGTATACTGGTTCAGATTTAAATAAAAAATAAAGATGAATATTACCTTGCTGTTTACATCCTTTTTAGCTGGTATTTTGACTGTGTTGGCACCCTGCGTTTTAACGCTTTTGCCGGTAATTCTGGGTGGGGCTTTGATTGATAAAAATAAATGGCGGCCGTTGATTATCACTGCCTCACTGGCGATTAGTGTGGTGGTTTTTACTTTGCTGCTCAAGGTATTAACCATTTTTATCATGGTGCCGCCACAGTTTTGGCAGATTTTGTCTGGAGGAATAATTTTAATTTTCGGTTTCTTTTTGCTCGTACCAGAGGCTTGGGATTGGATCAGTGTTAAATTGGGATTTTCTCAGGGGTCAGAAGGGCTTTTGCATAAGGCTCAGGAAAGCAAAAGTTCACTTTGGGGAGCGGTGTTACTTGGGGCGGCGTTGGGACCGGTTTTCTCGGCCTGTTCACCGACTTACTTTGTAATTTTGGCGACGGTTTTGCCGGTCAGCCTGGTGCAGGGAGTGATTTATCTGGTGGTTTATGCGTTGGGGTTGGCTTTGATACTTTTGTTGATTGCTTATCTGGGTAGACTGGTGACAGCTAAATTGCGTTTTGCGGCCAATCCCAAGGGTTGGTTCAAAAGAGGATTGGGCGTACTGCTGTTGATTGTGGGACTGGGTATAGTGACCGGCCTGGATAAATGGGTGGAAGAGCGGATTTTGGCGGCCGGAATTGGTGTAACTCAATTGGAAAAAAATCTGCTGGAAAGTACTGATATGTCAGATATGCGTCAAACAGTATCAGAGGTTTCGACTTTGGCTCCCAAAGTGGATTTGCCAAATTATGGTCGGGCACCTGAACTAGTGGGTTTACAGAACTGGATAAATTCTGATCCGCTGACTTTGGCTGGTCTCAGAGGTAAAGTAGTGATGATAGATTTTTGGACTTATTCCTGTATCAACTGCATTCGTACTTTGCCTTATCTGGAGAGCTGGCATGAAAAATATGCTGATCAGGGTTTGGTGATAATCGGTGTGCATGCTCCGGAATTCCAATTTGAAAAAGATATTAATAATGTACAAAAAGCTGTTGAGGAAAGAGGACTCAAATATCCTATTGTTCAGGACAATGATTTCACTACCTGGAAGGCTTATCAGAACCGCTATTGGCCGGCCAAATATATTATCGATCAGGATGGTAATTTGCGTTATTACCATTTTGGAGAAGGTGATTATGAAGGGACAGAAATGGTTATCAATAAACTGCTGAGTATGGATGGAAAGGATTTGGTTGCTGAGCAGGTGGTAGCGGAAAAAGGAGCTAATTTTAAATTGAGTGATGAAACTTATTTGGGTACTGATCGTCGGGCCAATATGGTCAGATCGGGGATGGTTGATTTGAAAGAGGGTGAATGGACTTTGGCTGGGCCGTGGACTTCAGAAGATGAACGTGTTTTGACGGCGGGACCGGGGGCGAGCCATACTTTTAGATTTTATGCTTCGACGGCCAATCTGGTGATGGGTGGGCGGGGTGAAGTGGAAGTGTTGGTGGATGGCGAGCCATTGACGGAGCATGCTGGAGCAGATGTGCAGAAGGGAATGCTCAAAGTTGATGGGCAAAGACTATATAGATTGACTGATTTTGGTCAGGATTATCGTGAACATACTATTGAGCTGAAGTTCAAAGAAGCGAATATTGAGCTTTATGCCTGGACTTTTGGCTAGAACTAAATGAATTAGGCTGAAATAAAGCAGAATTTGTGCTATAATGTAGGGAAATATGCGCAAATCATCTAGAAAATCAGCCTGGCATCAATTACCTGAAAAGCCTCGTGACTCAGGTGTGAATTTGGTGGATGAAGTTAATGATGATTTGTTTGAACAGCAGCAGGAGGCGATTGAGTCCACCGTAGAACGCCAGATAGCCGAGATGCTCAAAGTAGAACATGGTCAGAATGATAATGCTTTGAAGGGCCTGAAAACTGCTGAAGAAATATTGCCAATGGATATGGGTATGGCGATGGACATTGTGGCTATGCCCAAGCTGAGTTTGTGGCAGAAATTTCGTAATTGGGTGAGAAAAGTTGAGGTGACCCCACAATATTTGGCCTGTCGTCAGAGATCAGCCCAGGTAAGGAGAAAATTGGAAGGAATGCGTCGGGAGGCTCTGAAGGAAGTGAAGAATGGTTTGGTCCAGAAGGTAGAGGCTGGTTATAAAACCTATTTGGATACCTGGAGTTTTTTGGAAAAATACGAGGGCGATCAAAACTGGCCATCCAGATTACTGGTGATTTGGGAGGAGTTTCTGGTTTATTTGAAGCAACATGAGGAATTGGCTGGTTTGAATAAATTTGCTGATCGGGAACTGATTGCACAGGTGCTGAAACGTTTTCCCAAACAGAAAAGTCTGGTGGTGGAATGTCTGCGCTGGGTGCTGGGAAATAGCAGAACTAAAATTGAATTATTAATCAATTCCCCCGCCATTGAGGCTTTGCCAAAAGAGCTGGTACCATTGGTTTTTTCCCAATTTGTAGTTCATCCAGTACAAGTGGTGGAAAAGACTTTGAAATTGATGGAGGAATTGCCGGCAGGTTACATTGATAATCATAACCGGTCTTTTCGTCTGATTGTTTTTTGTTCGACTACCAAAAATCCGACAGTGGAAGAGCTGATGGATTTTATTTCAGGCCGTGAAGATGAAGATGCGGCAGCAGCAGAGTAGTTTTAGAATGGCAATTGGCCATTATAAACGTATTTAAAAATCAGATAGGCTCCAATAATCAGTAAACCAACAATGAGCACCTGTCTGCGCCAATTGTCTTTTTTGATATCCGGATTGAAAGTGATGGGATCGCGCTGATGAATTCTGGTTGGTTGTATTTTTGTAGGTGTGGAACTGTGAACGTTGGCCGAGTTCTGATTATTAATGCTAATTGAAGAGGGATTATTGGCGAATTGTGCCCCGGCTTTAGTGGTAAAAGTTTTGACATAGACACCGCCATTTTGTGAAGCAGCTTTGCTGATGTCCATACCCATTTTGAGCATATTCATGATGCCAGGATTACCCTGAATTTTCTCCATGGCATTGCGGATTTTTTGCTGGGTTTCCGGAGGAAGTCCGTCCATTTTGCTGAGTATATCATTGATTCCGTTTTGATCATTGATATCCAGCCCGGAGAGGTTGATAACCTCGGGATTGGGATTTCCCTGGCTAGAGTGGGAAATACTGATTTTTGGTTGAGAGGTTTTGTGAGTTTTATCCATACTGATAATAGTGAAGTGGCGGGTTTTGTTGATATTAACTCGGGCTAGTATATTATGTATTCCTGAATTTTAAAAGGCCTATGATTTATTACGGTGAAAATTTTGAGAGTAAGTTAAAGCAATTAAATAAGGATGGTTTGGAGCGGCTTTTGGTAGTGGCGGATTTTGACCGTACTTTGACTCCATCCATGTACAATGGCCATAATGCTGCCAATTCTTCGCAGGTTTTGTCTGCTGCGGGAATTATGCCGGGTGGTTTCAGAACGGGAATGGATCAACTGTTTGCCAAATATCATCCGATTGAATTAGATCATGGCCTGACTATTGAAGAAAAAAGTCCTTTGATGGTGGAATGGTGGATGGCGGTTTTTGGGCTGATGAAAGAATATGGTTATTCCAGACAAAAATTGTCGGAGATTATTGCTTCCGGAACTTTGCATTGGCGTGATGGTGTGCTGGATTTTTTGAGGAAACTGCATCAGGCCAGGGTACCTTTACTGATTTTTTCAGCGGGGATGGGAGATGTGATTGTGGAAGGGCTAAAGGCTCAGGGAGTGGAAATGGAGCTGATAGATGTGATTGCCAATTTTGGTAATTTTGCTGAGGATGGCAGTTATCTCGGGACCAAAGAACCGATAGTACATTGCCTGGACAAGAATGAGTCTCTATTGGAGGTTTTTGGTTTGAAGAATAAATTTGCTGAACGTTTTAATGTTTTGCTGATAGGTGACAGTCTGCATGATTTGGAAATGATTGAGGGTGGTAATCATCGGCAGATTTTGAAATTGGGTTACTTGAATCATCCCAGTGAAGCAGCGCGGCTGAAATATCGTCAGGGATTTGATCTGATAGTGGAGGGGGATGGAGATTTTAGGCCGATAAATGATTTACTTGACCGGATACTTGGGCAATAGTTGCTTTAAGAGGAAATCTTCCAGTTGATTTAGTGATTTCTCGAAGCCTCCCGGATTAAAATCATTTTCAATAGTTAATCTGTAATCCAGGGTGATTTTGGCTCTTTCCTGATCAGCTTTAGAGCGTTCAGTATCGTTGCCGCGAATGATGGTTTTGGAGTTTTTGGGGATTAATTCGATGGGAATAACTTCATAACCGGCTTCACGAAGTGCAAAAATGGCTCCCTGAACATAGGCCTGTATGCCAAAGATGTGATTGATGATTGATTCGACATCATATCGGTCAGTACCATAAATGTTTCCGGCAAAATCCAGGTATTGGACCAAGTCCCCACGGGCTTTACGGTCGATAATATCCTGAGCCGGTACAAAAGTATAAAAGGGATCATCTTCCGGGCCGCGACGATCGCGGCTGGCCAGAGATTTGATTATACCGATTTTGTCAGGATGGCGTTTGATAATTTCGTTGATCAAAGCGGTTTTTCCTGAGCCACTGGGGCCAACTATGGCGATAATCGGATGCATTTGCGGAGATTCCATGGAGAATATTTAAGTTTAGCTGATTATAAAGGATGTTTTGTGCAAATTCACCTGTTTTTGACTAAAATCAAGATTGTATGCTAGTATACGGGCTATTTTTAAAAACTTGCTATGGTAGGGAAAAAATTTGATGCAGAAAAACGCGATTTGAAAGAGGTTTTTGAGGATGCTGATTTTGATACATTGGTGAATAATCTGGGTAGTAATCCCGATATTTGTCAGCCCGAAGAAATTGATATTTCCAAACCGGGCTGGGAAGTTATTTTGAATTTTTCCTCCATGGAAGAATTGGAAAAACAGAAAAATATGGGAGGAGATTTTTGGAAATTGGAAGGTGGAGAAGCTTTTGGGGATTTTTTGATCAGAATTGAGCGTGTACCAAATGTTAAAGTTATACTCAGTTATAATTAAGATTGTGGTAAAGAAGCTTTTACTGATGAACAAATAGCAATTATTTCGCGTTATTCGCCTTTGGCCAAGGCTCCCCAAACAATTAGAAGAGAAATCAATGATGAAATTATGGATGTCTTTGATGAAGAAATTGTGCTGGAAGAAGATGAAGAGGCCAAATTGGCTACCTTTGATTTTGAGGCTATTTCCCTGGGAATTGCGCTGGATGATAAAACTGAGGGGGTGGTGACAATACTGGAAAAAATTGCTGCCAAAAACGGTTTAAGTATAGAAATTGGTTTTGCTGATCGGATTCGACAAATTTGTCTCTATAAAAAAGACGGGTTCAGCTATTCAGGTATGAGGGATGAGGATGATGTGGCTTTTATCAAAGCTATTGGCTTTGAATTGACCTTATAGAGCCTGGAGGGATTGCGGATTATTCCTCTGAGTCCTCGTCCTTTTCGATAATGCGGTCGGAGATGGAGCGGGCCAGGGTGTCGTGAAGGAATTCTTCGATTTGTTTAATGGATTTTTCCAGGCCACCTTCGGAAAAGTCATTGAT
>JADLFY010000055.1 GCA_020849575.1 Candidatus Peregrinibacteria bacterium | reverse complement strand
CTTTTTTCACTGAAGAATTTCAATCAACCGGACTTTTAATTTCCCGTGGAAAAACCCTGCATGATTATCAGAAAGGCCAGCTGATTAACGGCATTTTCTTGCTCAACAAAAATCATCAGCCCAAACTAATTCCCGCCGATCAGGATCTCCCGACCAATCCCGATTTTGCCATTCAGAATGGCCCCATTCTACTCGATGATCATTCGGACATCATGGTTGATGAAAAACTCAACAAATCCGCCAGCCGCACCGCCATTGGCATAGACAAAGACAATCACATCATTGTCATCTTCCTTCGTCAAAGCCTCCTCAACCGCGACAATACGCTGACTCTCCTGGAATTTGCCCGCATCTTGGCTAATTCCGATTATTTCCGTAAAATTGGATTGCATTCTGTGCTAAACTTGGATGGCGGGACTTCAACTGGACTCGCCATCGGAGACGAATATTTCCCCGAATTGGCCAAAGTTCAAAATATCATTATAACCAAGCCGCAAAGCTCATAAAATGTTTCGCAACATCTTTGCTATCAGCGACATCGAATTGGGACAGGGAGATATCTTTGATGACTTCAAGGATGAAGCCCTATTATTAAAATTTCTCCGCAAAATTACTGCTGAACCCGGTAAAAACACTCTCGTCCTTAACGGCGATACTTTTGATTTTATGAAAATGCCCTATCAGGACAAATTCACTCATCATGTCACCGAAGAAATTTCCCTCTGGAAAATGCAGCGTATCTTTGACACCTACCCCAAAATTTTCCAGGCCCTCAGTGATTTCTTAAACAAAAAAGCCAACAAAATTCATTTCAATATCGGCAATCACGATTACGATTTACTCTGGCCGGAAGTTCAAAAAATGCTCAAGAAAAAACTCGGTAATCCCAACAAAATCACTTTCGCTTTCACCTTCGACAACAAAGAAGTTCATATCGAACACGGTAATCAGGTGGATTATTTCCACAAAATGGATGAGAAAAAACCATTTATCAAATATCGCGGAACCAAACTGCTCAACCTCCCTCTTGGTTCTGTAGCTGTGATCAAATATTTCATTGAATTAAAAAAAGAATTCCCTTATCAGGAACGTATCTATCCACGTCATTCAGCTTTTGAAACCTATCCGGAATTCAAAAAAACCAAACAGCGCATTTCCCGAAATTTTATTCTGCGCGGCCTGCTTTTCAACTTTATTGTCAATATCGGAGATCCTGTTTCTAATGTGCCTTATATCAATTTGATTAGACACATTTTTTTCCATGGATTGGAAGTACATGATGAACAAAAATTCCTCAAAAAGCGCTTCAAAAATATTGTTAAATTATATCCAGACAAAAAAGCCTATATCATGGGCCATGTCCATTTAACTTATCACGAACTCACTCCCAACAAAGACCATGTCGAAATCGTCACAGACACCTGGCGTGAAGAATACCGCATGACCAGCAATCATGAGGAATTACTCAAACCACGTACTTACGCCCACATCCGCTACGAAGACGACAAACTCAAAACTATCGACCTGCTCAATTTTGCCTGACAAAATCTGAGTCCCTCACCACATATCTTCCTCCACCTTTAATACCAACATCATGTTTGCCATAGAAAATGCCACTTTCAAAACCTCTTTAGCCAGTCCCGCTCAATTGGAACAACTCCGATTGACCGAGCCTGAACTTCCCCAATTCGCCTTTATCGGGCGCTCCAACGTCGGTAAATCCAGCTTTATCAACAGCGTAACCGCCACCAAAAATCTCTGCCGTTCAGGCTCCACCCCTGGCCTGACCCGGACTGTGAACCTCTTCGTCATCAACCGCAAAATCCATTTCGCCGATTTACCCGGATATGGTTACGCCAAAATGAGCATTCCCGAAAGGAAGAAACTCGAACAAATTATTTTCTGGTACCTGGGTGACAGCGGCACCACTTTCAAACAGATTTTTCTCCTGGTCGATTCCAAAATCGGTCCACAACCCAGCGACCTGGAAGTACTGAATTTCCTCAATCAAAAAGGACTGCCAACCACCATTATCGCCACCAAAATCGATCGTTTACGCAGTTCAGAAAGAAGCCATGCCATCAAAAAAATCACCCAGGCCATCCCCCATCACAACATTATTCCCTATTCCTCCGAAAACGGCGAAGGACGCTCCAAAGTATTGGAAATACTCGGCCAATCGCTCCATTAAAGCCACTCAATTAAATCAGCTTATTTTTTCCAGATATTTTCTCCGGACGGATCATAAGTCACAATATCCGGTGCCGAAATTTCTTTCAGCACTCTGCTTAAATGTTGTCCAGGAGAAACCACCATTACTCCAACTCCATTCTCTCTCAATTCATCATACAAATATTTGAAATCGCCATCTCCAGTCAGAAAAACATGATTATTAAAACGTGCCAATGTTTGGCGGGAAAGACTTTTCACATTTATATAAGGATCCACATCGCACTTGGTATAATTTCCAGGAGCATCCAAAGCTCTCAGAATCTTATCAGCCGACTCTTGTTGGAGATTATGTATGTCCGCCATTCTTGAAACGACTTTACTTCTGCTTTCCAGAGACGATGACAACTGCTTGGCAGCACGCAAAAGATCTTTCATTCTGACAGCAAGCTTGTCAAAGTTTGGATCTGGATAATTGCTACTGAGTCTCTCCAAAATATCCTGAGCTTTCTCAACATTTCTGACAATTTCACTGGCATTCAGATTTCCCAAATCCAGCGCGGAAGCAGTAGCCGCTTCAGAGGCAATTATTTCCGCATTCTTGGCTATTTCTTCGGCTTCTTTGGCATGATCTGAATTGAGTCTCAAAGGCTTAATTCTACCCACAGCAGTTCTGGTCAAATACTTGGCCTTGGCCACCCCCTTAAAAGCCTGCATTCTGGAATTGGTTCTTTCCAGTCTAAGCAAAATTTTCACATAAGCAGCAATTTCCGGTTCAAACACCTGGGCCAGGGATTTACCTCTCAACAAACTAATAAAAATTCTGGCCAAAGCATTCATATACCCCTGACTATTGGTATCCAAATCTCTAATCTGATCAAGCAGATGAGGCACATTCCTTTCTGCCCAATTAGTTAATTTTCTCAAATCTTCCTGATTCAGAAAAACTTTGGGAGCAAAAATTCTTACTTCCTGAACCAATTCTTCCCCTTCAAAAAAATCCGCCAGCATTTCCATGGAAACACGCTGGGAATTTCTGTCAGAGTCACTTGGTGGAACATCGGAATCACGAACATTCCGGTCTGCACGAACATTGTCGTTTGCTGGAGTACCTCTGGTCCAGCTCCACACATTAGCAATATCCACACTCACTACAGTTTTTGCCGGGTCCGTCCCAGCTTTTTCGGCTAATTCTTCAAGTTTTCTTGAGAAATTGGTCATATTTGCTAATTTCGAGAGTCCATTCTACGCCTAATTGGATATTTGTCAAGAACTATGCTAATATAATAGGATATCTAAATCTATGGAACAAGCATTATTTTTACAACTCAGCCTGCTCATTCTCACTACTTGCGTGATTTGTCTGATCCTAAAGGCCTTTCGTCAGCCAATCATGATTGGTTATTTAATTGCCGGCTTACTTTTAAGTCCAAATTTTCTCAATGTAATCAAAAGTCCTGAAGGACTAAGCACTTTCTCTCAAATCGGTATTAGTCTGCTGCTCTTTATGGTCGGTCTTGGTCTCAATCCTCAAGCCATCAAGGAAACCGGCAAAAGTTCCTTCATCGCAGCCCTTTCACAGATCATCATCACTTTTGCCATCTGTTTCGGACTTAGTCTAGCTTTCGGATTCAACATAATCACTTCCGTCTACATTGGACTCGGCCTTAGCTTCAGTTCCACCATCGTCATCATGAAAATGCTTGGTGACAAGCTGACTCTCGATACTCTCCCCGGAAAAATCTCCATTGGTATTCTGATTCTCAAAGACTTAACCGCCATGCTCATTTTGATGGTTTTTTCTGCCATGAATTCTTCGGGTTCCTTGAGCGTAATCATCGTTCTGACTTTACTAAAAGCCGTATTACTACTTTCCACACTGGCTTTTTTCAGCATCAAAATCTTGCCCAGACTCACCGCCAGCATCGCCAAATCCCAGGAATTATTACTGCTTTTTTCCATGGCCTGGTGTATGACCCTGGCCAGTATATTTTACGCCCTCAATTTTTCCATCGAAATCGGTGCCTTATTGGCGGGTATTTCCCTTTCCTATTCTCCCTATCGGCATGAAATCAGTGCCAAAATGCGCCCGATCAGAGATTTCTTCTTGGTGCTTTTTTTCGTCATTATCGGCTCTGAAATTTATCTTGGGCAACTTACCTCGATCATCCCCCCACTAATCGTTTTTACGGCCGTTATTTTGATTTTAAACCCGCTTATCATCACCATTGTCATGGGTCGTTTGGGCTATACCAAGAAAACCAGCTTTTTAACGGCTATCAATTTTAGCCAACTCAGTGAATTTTCTCTGATTCTGGCCAGTCTGGGTCTCAAGCTTGGCCATCTCGACCAAAAAGTATTTTCTCTGATGGCCATACTTAGTCTGCTCACCATCACCGGTTCCACCTATTTCATCAATTTCTCCGAAAAAATCTATCGCCGCCTCAGTCCTGCACTTGGTATTTTTGAAAAAGGCGGTCACAAAATTGATCAGCACCATCATCTTGGTCAAAACGAACACGAAATTATGCTCTTTGGTTACGCCACTATGGGACAAAGTTTTCTTGAATCATTCAAAAAACTCAGCCAAAAATTTCTGATCGTCGATTATGATCCAAAAGTCATTGATGAATTAAATAAACAAAAAATTCCCTGCCTCTATGGTGACGCCAGCAATCTGGAAACCTTTGAGGAAATCAATTTCCAACAGTGCAAAATGGTTATTTCCACCATCAAAGATCTGGAAACTAACTTACTGCTTATCGACATACTCAAAAACCATAATCCCCAGACCATTGTTATCACTTTAGCCCATCGCATCAGTGACGCCCTCAAACTTTATGAAGAAGGATCTGATTATGTAATTATGCCCTTCCAGATTGGCGGCCATCATACTTCCACTTTAATCACTGAATTTGGCTTCAATCCGGAAAAATTCTCAATTGAAAAAAACCAGCATATCAGTACACTCTTAATCAAACAGGACCTGCCCCGTCATCACCACTAAATTGAAAAAACCGACCAAAAATCAATCCATAGAAATTCCTTTCGCCGCCGTAAATTTACAAAAACATCTGGAACGGGCTTTCGATCTTTGGACTATCAAAAATCCCTCCGCAGCAATTCAATTCCAGCGCAGTTCTTACTTTATCCTATCTCTTCTTTTAACGATTTTCTGGCCTATCCAGGACAATCTCATTAACAGCTGCGCATTACTTTTAATCTGGATTCTCACCTGCTTAAACAGCAAAAATCTCCCCCGGCTTTTTTTACTTTCCCTGATCATGCTGACCATAGTCTGGATTTTTTCCGGCATTCAATATTTCACCAATCTTTATCAAAACTTCCTGATTACTTCTTTTTAGATTTTTTCTTGGCGGCAGCAACTCTGTCTTCCTCATCGAGCTTCCAATAATATATTCCTCCAATTATCAGCAAAATCACCAGCACCATTCCAGCCCAAAATGGCCAGCTTTGATGACTGACAAATTGCCCAACACCACTCAAAACCATGGCCGGCAAACTACCCACACTGGTCTGACCAGCTACTGTTTCCGCACTGCCTTTCAGCCCCAGATCAAAAGTAATTTTCAATGTCTTGCCCACAGCGTTATCACGTTTTCTGACTGTCTGAACATAAACCGTATGCCGTCCCTCCTCCAGCTTCGGCGCCTTGATAGTAAATGATCCATCAGTAGTATCAGCAATCAAAGCAGATGAAACAATCAAACTCTGCCAGGTTACATTCACTCTGCTGCCAAATTCCGAAAGTGTACCATACAAAATCGGCTGACCATCTCTGCTATCAACTTTCAAAACCAGTTTTTTGATAATTATATCATCAGTAATCGGCGCATTTTCCAGTTTTTCCGGTTTGGCCGAAGCCACTTCCAGAGAACTGTCCACAATCACCTTAACCGGCTTGGATAATTTCACCTCACCTTTTCTAATCGATCTGGCTAACAAAAAGTATGTACCATCTTTAATGGATAAATCAGAGATGAAAATAAATCTACCTTTGGCATCAGTAGTGGTTTTGCCCAGCATCAATTCACTGCCAAATTCATTTCTAAGCAGCAGTTGAATTTCTACCAGTTCATCACCCACACTGGCTGGACCCACACCCTTAATCAATGGATTTGATTCAGCAATAGTCTGACCATATTGAAGATTAGTGATAGCCACAGGCAGATTTCTGGCATCTCCCGGGTCCAGTTCATCATTTGGATTGGACTGCACTTCCAGTACTTCTTCCCCATCAGTAAAACCATCTCTATCCGAATCAATATTCAGTGGATTGGTACCATAATAATATTCCATTATATCCGGCAAACCATCTCCATCAGTATCCTGTGAACCATTGTTCACCACTATGTCATATTGAGCCTCCCATTTATCTGCAACAGTATTGCCATTCTTATCATCAGGAACAGACAGTTTATCCAAAGGATCACTATCCTGATTTATTTCTACCGCATCACTGAAACCATCTCCATCAGTATCATACAGATTGGGGTCAGTTTTATATTTTAACACCTCATTACCATCAGTTAACCCGTCAAAATCAGTATCAGTTTTATTTGGATCTGTCTTGTAAACCAGCAATTCATCACCATCATTCAGTTCATCAATATCAGTATCCTTATTTTTTGGATTAGTCAGATAAATCACATTTTCATCCAGATTGGTAATTCCATCGTCATCATCATCGGCAATTACACTCTTATCCAGACTATTATCCTTAAAATATTTATCAAACTTGGAAATAAAACCATTTACCTCGGCCTCACTCGGACTCTGATCAGGTACAGCCAATCCACGTTCCTGACAGGCAATCACTCCAAGCGGACAAAGCTTATTATAAACAATCGGATAATACCAGTGAGCATCGTACAAATCAGGTCTTACATCACTGAAAACCGTCTTCTGGGATTTGATCAAAGCATAGGCTTCATCAGTCAACGCACTGGCCAATTTGATTACTCCCCAACCCGGAATTCTTTCCCGATAAACAGGTGCTGCCATAGCTACTTCAGCTCTTTGTAATTCATAAAGCAAACTGGCAGCATAAACATCCTGATAAAACAGCGCACTATAATCAAAAGCAGGTTCCACATAATCCGCTTTGGACTTT
>JADLFY010000054.1 GCA_020849575.1 Candidatus Peregrinibacteria bacterium | reverse complement strand
CCGCACCCATGGCATGGGCACAATCCTCAATTAAAATCAGTTTTTTCTCCCGACAGATTCTGGCTACTTTTTCCAGATCAGCTGACACCCCAAAAGTATGCTGAACCATCACGGCTTTTGTCCGGGGTCCGATTTTCTCAGCCAATTTATTCGCATCTAAATTGTATGTTTCATCTATATCCACAAAAACCGGTTTAAATCCGGCCCAGACAATACTATTCACCACCACCATACAGGTAAAACTCTGCAAAATAATCTCGTCACCTTCTTGCAGACCCAGACTTTTCAAAATCACATAAAGTCCTTCACGTCCGCTTCCCACTGCATAACTTTTTTCCACGCCCAGCCATTCGGCAAATTTCCTGTCCAATTCATGCCGCGCCCCGCCTTTCTTCCAGCTCAGCCAATTCCAGGGAAGTATTATTTGGCTCAGGGCCACTAAAGTATCTTTCCAGGTATTATTGGGTGAAAGTCCTATATTTACTACTCTTAAATTCATTGAGATAATTTTTTGATCACCATTTCATTGCCACGGCTGATAAATAATAGCACGGATTTTTTGGCGGCAATTTTCTCCTTCAGGAAATCGGCCTGGCCAGTCTGATTATCCACATAATAAGTAAAATTTTGATAATTCTTTTCCTCAAAGACGTTTCTGATTGCTTTATCAAAATCATGTGAGGTCAAAATTACCAGATCACAAACCTCAGTCATTTTTGTCGCCACTCGGGCATGTTCTTCTTCACTTTTTTCACCTAATTCCAGCATGCCCGGGAAAACCACAATCTTTTGCCAGCCGCTATACAGATTCAAGTACTCCAGACCAGCTACCACACCATCCGGATTGGCATTGTAGGTGTCATCAATCAGAACCAGATCCGTTGAAACTTTTTTAACTGTCAACGTATGATCACGCATTTTCAAGCCTGCCACTATATTCACCAGCTCTTCCAGTTTCATTCCCATTTCCATGGCAGCCGCCATGGCCCCCAATATATTGGAAATATTTTGTCTGCCAGCAAGTTCTGCCCGGAATTTCACTCCTTGTACTTCAAAACTCACTCCATCTATATCTGCTTTTAAATTTTCTGCCCGCAAATCAGCTCCTGCACCACTTCCATATCTGATGATTTTCTGCACTTCTGCTTTTCCTGCCAAATCAGCTGAACCTACATTATCATTATTAAAAATTCCCACTCCAAATTCCGGTAACGCTTCAATCAGCTCAAATTTGGCTTTTTTAATATTTTCCAAACTGCCAAACAGTCCCAGATGTGCATCTTTAACAGCAGTAATAATTCCAATTCTGGGTTTAACCATCTCAGCAATTTTTTTAATTTCACCAATTTTATAAGCTCCTGCTTCTACTATAAATACTTCATGCTCTGGTTTTAAATTCCTAAGTACCACCTCAGCCACACCGATTTCCGTATTGGTATTGCCGGGTGTCTTTAACACTCTGAATTTTGTTTCCAGCATTTGTGCCAAAAATTCTTTTACTGAACTCTTACCATAGCTCCCTGTAATGCCAATCACTTTCAATCCCTGCATCTTGGCAATTTTGCGGTGAGCAGCAGCCAATTTGCGACCTTTGGAAAACTGGGTAATAGGGTAAAGCAAGCCTACCACCAGAGCATTTACTATTGGCAGAATTAAATATGAAAAAATCAGAATTACAGGTAAAAGCCAAACTGTTTCGGCCAAATTCAGCTCCCAGATTGATTCCCACCTGATCAATCTGTACATCATATTCCCGAGCAGCACATCAATTACTATCGTTAAAAATACAATTATCAGCACCTTGGCAGTAATTACTGGGCGATACAATTTTCTTTTAGCTATACGCCACAATATCGACAAAAATTCCCCAACTAAAATTAAGCCAATGGAAATCTCCAACAGCTGAAATAGTATTGAATTATTCGTATTTGGTAAGGCAAAACAAAGAACAACTTCCAATAGAATAAATAATTTAGCGAGAGTCAAAAAACTAAAGATTTTCCTCAGACCACTTTTTGTCCTCAGAAAATCGCGCATTCTATCCAGGCGATATTCCTTCAATTGCCAAAAATAGGTGTAATACAAAGTCGTATTTAATATGCCAATGAAGCTTAGTATTGATAATATCGACCAATGCCAGAGATTTTCTATGTACAGCATATTAATCGACAAACTATTTAATAAATTCATTAACCATTTCAGCTATTTCCTTGGCTTTTGTACGATGAATACCGTGTTTACCATCAGGAAAAACCATCAATTTACTGCCTGGAATTCTGACATGAATGGTTCTGGCATCGCTCAGAGGTACATAACGATCTTTTTTACCCCAGAAAATCAGGGCCGGATTTTTCATCCCTAATATATTGTCTTTTAAATCTTCATTAATAACTTTCAAAAATGTTTCCCGCATTACTCCTGAGGTTTTTTCATAGTCATGGCTGCGTAGGACTTTATATAAAGCCTTCTTGGAAGCAGGGGCCAGCCAGCGTAGGGGAGTGACATTTAGTACCCTTTTGCCAGTTTTGGCTATTGTTCCAGCCAGTCTAATTGGTAAAGTTTTTTTCGGTTTAATACCCGCTGCAGCAATAATAATCAATTTATCTGCTTTTGGCTCAAATTCAGCTTTTTCTCCGGCCATTTTAAATAAAACTCTTCCCCCAAAGGAATGAACCGCCAAATCATAACCCTTTGAAAAATCAATATCCTTGGGACCTTCTCCTTTTTCCAGGCATTTTAAAACTCTCTGGAACCACTTCAGATAATCGCCTACGGACCAGGCTGTTTTGGGTTCTTCACTTTCTCCAAATCCCGGAAAATCCAGAGCAATTAAACAATGCCCAGCAGATGCTCCCAGACCAGCCAGGCAATTCATCAATTCTTCCCAACTTTCTTTATTACCACCCCAGCCATGTAAAAATATCAACGGTTTGCCACTGCCAACATAACAACCTTTGGCTTCTAGTCCATCAATTTGAAAACTGAATTTTTGCATTTGTAATTTGCGTGTGGATGCATTCTAATTGATACTGGCAATTTTGCCAAAAAAATGTTACAGTTACGGCCGATTCGGCTTTATAACTAGCAAAAAACTTAACTTTTATCATATGTATAACCAAGAAGTTGCCCAGACCCGTCCTGTCTATGGAAGTTCTTTTGTCTCCAAAGTAATGTTTTTCTTTGGATTAGCCGTGGCTGCCTCAGCAGCAGGTGCCTTTGTTGGTCTCAACTATCTCATTCCATTTTTCCTTTCCAATACCGCTTTTATCTATCTCCTGATCATCGCGGAATTGGGCTTGATACTTACTTCTCAATGGTGGAGCAAAACTACTCCGCTCAACTATATTTTGTTCACTATTTTTGCTGTAATTACCGGAATTACTTTGGTTCCAGTACTGGCCTATTTCTTGGAAAGTGCTGCCGGCGTGGATATCCTTATTAAAGCCTTTGGAGCCACTGCCCTGATGTTTGGAGCTGCAGCTGTTTTTGGACATACCACCCATTTCAATCTGCAGGGTCTGCGTGGTTTCCTGATGATGTCGCTGATTGGCATGATTGTGGTATCAGTTATTGGAATCTTTGTACCATGGAGTAATACCTTTGAAATGATTTTTTCCGGTATTGGCGTTGTCCTTTTCAGTGCCTATACCATGTACGACATGCAAAAACTAAAGAGCTATCCTGAAGACATGTATATTTTGGCGGCTATGTCACTTTACCTGGATATTTTTAATCTTTTCCTTTATATTTTGCGCCTTTTAGCAGCTCTCAATCGTAGATAAAATGATTAAGGACATCACTAACGTTAAAATTGGCCAGATCTGGAATCAGGGCCAAGGGGCAACCTTTAAAGATGCCATCGAAGCAAATCCTGATTTTGGTCCTGAAATACAATTAGATCAACCCATCAGCTCAGATCTGACTCTGATTCGCATGAAAGATGGAGTGATCGCCATCCTGGAGCATTTGCAGACTTCCAGTACTTTAACCTGCTCCAAATGTTTAATTGATTTTGATTTTCAATTGGCAGTTTCCACCACTGAACGGGAGTTTTTGTCTGAAGCTCCAGGTCGAAACTATGATTCCATGGAGGTTTTTCTGATCAATCCCAACGATATGTCCATCGATTTGACCGAGACTTTGAGACAAGAATTACTCTTGCATTTTCCCATGATTCCAGTATGCTCTGAGCGCTGCAAAGGGCTTTGTCTTGACTGTCACGTCAATCTGAACCTGGAAGAAAATCATGATACAAGTTGTCAATCCTTCCAGAAAAAAGAGCACGAGACAGAAGAGTCAGAAAAAACGTATAAACCTTTTGCTAATCTCAAAGATATCATTAAGTAATCATATAATTTTCTTTAGCCATGGCTAAGCATCCAGTACCAAAGTATAAGATGACCAAAAGCAGGTCTAAGTCTAGACACAGTGCTTTTATGTCACACACCAGAAAAAAATTGATGGGTGTAGTTACCAAAATGAAAAACCTTGAATTAAAGGGAAATCTCAAGCTTCGCACCAAGACCAAGGTGGCAGCAGTCAAGAAAGTAAAAGCCTAGTAATCCAGGCTAAGTTCAGCTATAATGAACTGATATTTAAAAACTTACCTTCAATATATGGCCAGTTACAGGCATTTAGCGAGAATCGCAGTGATGCAGACTCTATTCAGCTATGAGTTTCGTAACGGAGCGGTGGAACCCGATCTGAAAGCCAATACCAAGGAGTTCGCTGAAAAGCTAACCGATACTACTTTTGCGGAAGAGCTTCTTCAGGGTGTTCTTTCGCACAAAGAAGAAATACGCAAAATTATCGGAGAAGAAGCTCCCGAATGGAGTTTTGAACGTATTGCTCTGGTTGATCGCGTACTTCTGGAAATCGGTACTTATGAAATACTTTTCTCCAAAGATGTGCCTCCAGTAGTAGCCATCAATGAAGCCATTGAAATTGCTAAGGTTTTTGGTGATTTGAATAGCAGTAAATTCGTCAATGGTGTGCTTAGTACAATTATGAATAAACATCGTCCTGAAGCCACCAATAAAGAAGGCCAGGGCCAGAGTAAAACAGCCAAGTCAACTAAATCAAAGACCAAATCAAAGTCAGCCAAATCGAAAAAATAATTTTTTATGTTGAAAGAACGCTACAAAGCCTTAATGGAAAAAATCGGTATTACTTTCAAGGATTTAAACATCCTTGATTTGGCTTTCGTTCATAAATCCTATCTTAATGAGCATCGTGACCTCAAAAAAGAACATAATGAGCGTCTGGAATTTTTGGGTGATGCAGTTTTGGAATTGATTGTCACTGAATACCTTTATAAACGTTATCCTGAAGAAGAAGAAGGTGTCTTGACCAATTGGCGCTCAGCCCTGGTTAAAGGCAAGCATCTGGCTGAAATTTCCGTGGAATTGGATCTCGGCTTATATCTTTATTTGAGCAGAGGGGAAGAGCGCTCAGGCGGTCGTACCAAAAACTATATTTTAGCCAACACTTTGGAGGCTTTGATTGGATCAGTTTATCTCGATCAGGGGTATCAAAAGGCTCATCAATTTGCCAACAATTTTATCCTGGGCAGACTGGATAAAATTCTTCAGGGTGGTCATCACATTGATGCCAAATCACGTTTTCAGGAGGTAGCTCAGGAATTACTTGGCGTCACTCCGGAATATAAATTCATTTCTGAATCCGGTCCAGACCATAGCAAAATTTTTACCATGGGGCTTTATCTCGATAATCAGAAAATTTCTGAAGGCAGTGGTTCCAGTAAACAAAAAGCAGAACAAGAAGCTGCTCGTGAAGGTATCAAAGCCAAAAACTGGACTGATATCAAAATCAGTACAGACGATTAATCTTCAAAACCAATTATCAGTTCTAAGCGCTTATTTGCTGTAATTATTTGGTTTCAATCACGGCATCTCCATCCTGCCAATTGACCGGTTTCAGTCCGGGTGTTTGAAAGGCTTTAATTAATCTCAGATATTCTTCAATATTTCTACCTGTATCATTGCTTTGAGCAGACATAAACTTGATTTCATTATCAGGTGAAATAATCACTGTGCCACGATAGGATACACCTTCTTTTTCATTCCAGAAGCCAAACATTCTTACCAATTGCTTATTGTAATCACTGACCAAAGCATAAGGCAATTTGCCAAAATACATTGTCTCCCATGCCTGATGAACCTCAAGCAAATCAGTACTTACAGCGTAAACATCGACTCCCAATTTTTGCAATTCCCCAAAATTATCTCGTAGTGCCAGACATTCAGTAGGACAGACAAAAGTGAAATCAGAAGGATAGAAAAATAACAATTTCCAGTTTTTGGAATTGGTTAAATTTTCTTCACCAAATTTACCGTCTTTATAGTTTGCCAGTATCATATCTCCGGGGAATTTGCTGCCCACCTGTAAAATTTTTTGATCCAGTTCGAGTGGTGATTTTTCTATCAAATCTACCAGTAGACTTGGTTGCACGGTTTGATTTTGATAATTGCCAAAAGCCAGCACTCTTCTAAAGGATTGTTTTACGCCATCTTTCTCCATCTCAAATCTGATTTTCACCTGATTTCCCAAAAATGTGTACTGCACAGACGCTGGAACTATTTGACCATAGACATTGTTTAAATCTTCCCAGAACTTCTTTGTGCCATCTGTCTCAATTTTTACGTACTCCGAATCATTAACCCCATCGAGCAAATGAAAATCAACTGACAAAATTATATCTTCATAATTTCCACCTAT
>JADLFY010000053.1 GCA_020849575.1 Candidatus Peregrinibacteria bacterium | reverse complement strand
CCATCAGGTCAGAGCCATCAAATTCCGGAGAAAGACGGATAATTTTGCTGTAAGGAGCCAGAGCAGTATTAGGTATATTGGTCAGTGTATTGAGAGTACCATCAATGATTGCTCCGGTGATATTGGAAGTTCCAGTGAAACTCAAATCGCCATTAATTTGGAGATCATCAGAGAATTCAAAACGGCTAGATGGATTATTCCAGCGCAGGAATTCTGCAATAGCTCCACCGAATTGTAGAGTAATAATATTGGAAGCGGCGTTATTATCGATGTCGAGAGTGAAGGTATCGGCATTTACTGCATCAGGTAAAACTCCATAAACTAATTTTCCGGCGCCATCCAAAATGGGAAGATTGTTGGGTGAATTGCCAGCATCATGATTATCTACAGTATCAGCATTGACACTGTATGGTGAAGAATTGAAGGGTTTGCGATCGTTGGCATCAGCCGTAGTGCCATTGGGATCCAATACTTCAAAGGCGGTATTGGCAGCAGCGGAGGGTTTTACATCAACTTCCAGATAGACATGGGTAGCGGAAGTGAAATTTGGCAAAGGGGTAACTGCGCCAATTTCTACTGTAAAAATACCATCAGCGTTGGGGGTGACAGTTTGAGTCTCTGTCCAACCGGCATAACCTGGAGCCAAAGTATTGATATTACCTGAACCATCAACATCGCCGGCATCCCAATCAGCATCAGTCCAAAGGGAGAAACGAATAGATTGCGCCGTGGTGATGGGGGCGAAAGAAGCGTCAGTTAACTTGGCAGTGTAAGTGAGTTTGTAGGGAGCGGTAGAATTACTGAGTGGTGGTGGAGCAGCGGCAAAACCCACTGAGGAGCAACCTAAAAAGACTATGGTCAGAGCAATTAAAGTGAATTTTAGGTTTATGTTGATTTGGGGAATCATGATTAATACATGACTTTTTTACTATCTATATAGTATACCTTATTTTGAGTGATGAAAAAAGTCTAATATTTTCACCTAATTAGTGTTGCTAATGCTAAAAAATAGGGCAATATTTGATTTTTTAGTGAAAAAGCTGTAAAATGAATTGAAACTTAACAAATAACATAAAAACAAAAATATGAAAAAAGGTTTCACATTAATTGAACTTTTGATCGTAATTTCGATCATTGGTATCTTGGCAGTTGCGCTTCTGCCTAACATTATTTCAGCTCCGGCTTCAGCCAGAGATGCTGGAAGAAAATCTTCATTAAACAGCGTTTTGACTGCTTTGGAACAATACAAAGCTTCTAATGGTGCCTATCCAGGTGCTGCTGGTACAGCTACTTGTTTACCTTCTGGCTTAAACAGCTTCTTCAAGGGTAGTGCTGCTCCTGCTGGTGCTCCAAATACTACTGGTCCAGCTGACACCGTTATGGGTGCTTCAGGTTGTTCTCCTACATCTGGTAACAGCCAGGTAGTATATTGTCCTCTTGCAACTAATTCACAAGGTTACTCCTATGTAGTTGGTATTAGAATGGAACAACCAATGACTGGTTCTGCTTCCTCTACTAATACTTTAACAATTGCTACTACTTGTGCTTCTATGGTGTCATCTGGATCTTATACAGCTCCAACTTTGACTTCAGGCAATACTAACTGGTATTACCTCGCTCAGTAATTTGAGATAATTAAGGGCCCCGCCGAATGGCGGGGCTTTTTTTTGATGTTTGAGGTGAGATTTGCCGCATGAAGTTTGGTAGATAGGTTTGGCATGAGGGCTCGGCGCATGAGATTTATGGTCAGATTTAAGCTGGAATTAAGGTTTGGTTTAGATTGGGGGAGGTATAATTTGGGTAATATCTTGGAAGTGTTGACTTTATAATGCCTATGTTTTGGTTTTAAAAAATAACTAAAAAATGAGTCAATAGAAACTGGGATTTTTGGCTTAGTGTATAGGCGGCGAGGCTTTTTTTGTATAGGCGGCCTTTGATATAATATAGGGAGAGTCAAAAAAGCTCGAAAACAAAAGAAAAAATCCGAAAATAAAGGATGTCATCAAAACAAAATAAAATACCATTTCTGGGTTGGAGTTGGCAAAGAAAGCTTAGTGCTCTGGTGCTGTGGTTTTTTTGTTTCAATATGACCGGACCAACCGTGGTGGCTGCCCAGGAAAATTTTGGTGAGAATGGTTTACAATTAGAAGCTTTCAGTACAAAAACGGAGGCGCTGGAGGATAAGGCTGCTTTACAAAATAATACTGTCTTTGATCTGGTGGCCGTTCTGGTGGCAGATGATATTGCCAATAATGGAGGAAATTATGATGGGCTGATCAGTCAGCATAATCCAAGTGTGCCAAATACACCTGATCAGGATTATCGAAAATTGAAAGAGCAGACTTTGATGGCACGTCTGGACAGATATGCCAAGGATTTACAGGGAATTAATAAAGTTAAAAACCCCAAGCCTTTTACCAAGGCAATTATTCTCAAGGTTAAACCTGATCAGTCTACGCAGGAAATTTCTTCAGCATTGGAGAAACTATACAGAGAAGGTGATGGTACTCCGGGTGAGCAAAATCGGCTGAGAGGGGTGGTGATTGTTGGTAATGTGCCACTTCCTGTAGTGAATAAGAATGGCAATCATTTTGTCAGCTTGTTCCCATATACAGATTTTGATGATCCGTTCTACATTTATGATCAGGAAAGCAAAGATTTTATCGTAAATACGTCTAATCAGAAACCGGGTGCGGAAGTATGGCATGGTGTAATCACTCCCCCAGTCGGTGGCGAAGAAGGTTATAAACTTTTGGCTGAATACTTTGATAAAAACCATCTTTATAAACTGGGTGAAGCCGGTTATGCAGATTTCGCCAAGAAATTATTTTATGGAGACCTGATCAAAGAATTTAAGACAATGGGTGCTGAGGGCTTGAATGGTTATCTTCAATATGTGAAATACTGGGAAGACATAAGTTATTTCCGTTTCAATAAAAATTGGGCGCAAAAACTTTATCAGGATTCACCAATGGGGAAACCGGAAGGAGACGGGGTGGATAATGATGGAGATGGAAAAATTGATGAGGATCCCAGTAATGGGGTGGATGATGATGGAGATGGTGAGCCCGGTAGTCCGCTTTATGGTTTGATAAATGGCGTAGATGATGATGGAGATGGCGAGGTGGATAATGATGAAGAAGGGGTTTGGGGTTTTTGTGGAGCTTCAATTCCCAGTACAGGAAAGGTTGTTTTGCAGAATTGTATTGCCACAGGAATGGAATATAAAACCGGGAATTATTACAATACCAAGCCGGGAAGTTACTATAAGGTAGCTGATAATGTGAATAATAATGACACGGTTGATTTGCTGGTGGATGAAGGAATTGATGAGGATGAAGGCGATGCATTTATCGGCATAGATAATGATCGGGATGGCAGAGTTGATGAAGATACTTCTCAGGACAATGATGCCGATGGGGACAAAAAAACCGATGAAGACGGGCCTGGTGATATGAATGGGGACGGGTGTCCGGGCATTTGT
>JADLFY010000052.1 GCA_020849575.1 Candidatus Peregrinibacteria bacterium | reverse complement strand
GATATTTGAGCTTTTTGGCCAGGTCAATAGTTTCATTAATCCAGGGGTTGAGGCCGCGGAGCCAATCCTGGGTGGTGGTATTCTGCCAATTTTCTGACATCAGATAATCGGACCAGATCATAAAAGCCAGCTCATAACCCTGAGGAAATAATTTGCTGTGGGCAAAATCCAGTAGCCAATATTCCTGATCGGAAACTTTGAAAAGTTCATGATTTTTGAAATGGCCATGTGACCAGAGCATTGGTCTGTCCATGAATACTTCGCGGATCAGATTAAGACTATATTGAAGTTTGGAAATAAGTATCTGAGGGTCGGTGATATGCTGACCGGTTTGGAGAAAATAGTTGGAATTTTGTTTGGTGGCCAATTCCAGCCAGCGATTAATGCGGAACAAATGGAAGTTAGTAGAATTCAGATATTCTGGCAGGCTTTTTTCCAGGACAGTTTCAGTTGGAAAGTTGAGACGATATTCCAGGAACATCTGAAGAAATTCTTTTCTGCCCTGATCGGATAGATTTTTTTCAAAGCGTTGGGCAGAGTCGGGGAGCTTTTCCATCAGTAACCAACCTGTATTAGCAGAAATTTCTTCATGAGCATAAACTGTGGGAGCTTTGAGAAGCTGACTTTTGTTATGCTGATGAAAAGCAATCAGGGCTGTGGGTTCACGGCTTTCGCGAGGATCGTCATAGACTTTTAAGACAGCCTGTTTTCCCTGATATTCACATTTAAAAATAATATTGCGGACATGGTCTTGGGAATAATAATAACCGCGATAAATCTCCTGGAGATTGGTCAGGCTGAGTTTTTTTGTAACCTGCTCAATAATCTTTTCCAGATTTTCCATTGTAATTGGGATTTAATTCAAAAGATTTTGAACTGCGCTAAAAAAGACAATCATGATAATAACTCCGGCAATCAGAGTGATAATATCCAGAGTCAGTATGCCGTTGGCGAAAGCGATGACCAAAGGCTGGTTGTGGTAACGTCGTTTGAGCCAGAAACTGAAGAAAAAAGATAAACCCAGGCCCAGATAAACTCCATACATCAACAAAAGTTTCAGTAAGATCAGAAAGAAGATTGCGGTGAAAAGTAAGCCGGTGAAAAAGGCGATAATGTTATTGAATTGTAGATTGAATTTTTTTTTCATTTATTTTTTGTAAGGACATTTTTTAGCTTTTACTCCGCATTTTGGACAAATGTCATTGCGACCCAAATTGTCACAGGCTAATTGATTGCCGGAGTTTTCTGCTGACTGGGAAGAGTCGGAGGAGGTGGAATGTCGCACTACGCGCAGGCCTTCTTCTGGCTGTTCAACGGCCCAGCTGCTGGATTTGCTGACGGGCTTAGCGGTGACATGCAGGCTGGTATTTTGCAGATTGTTTTCCAGGCTGGATTCGTTGGTATAAGCCTGATCGAGTTGAGATTCAACTTTGAGCAGATGGGCAGGAATTTGGGCTTCCAGATTGATTCTGTAGAGGGTATTGATGGTATTAGTTTGAATATTGGAAAGCATTTGTTTGAACATCAGGAAAGCCTGTTCTTTGTATTCAATCAATGGATCGCGCTGGCCATAACCACGCAGAGAAACGCTTTCGCGGAGGGTTTGCATGGAGTCGATATGTTCCATCCAATGTGTATCAATTACTGAGAGGTAAACATTTTTTTCTAATTGTCGCATTACTTCGGGACTGGTGAGTTTGGCTTCTTTATTGCCGTAAAGTTCGAAGAGATAGGTTTTGATATGTTCAATCAGAGCTTCCTGGTCGACCAGATCCTGCAATTGTTCCAGAGATAAATTGGTCTTGGCAGCCGGATCATAGACAGATAAATCTTCGATAATCTGCGCACAATCGAAACCACGTTCTTCAGTGGAAGCGTTTTTGAGGACAATTCTTTCGGCTTCTTTTTCAACTAAAATGATAATTTCATTTTTGATATTTTCATTAAAAAGAATTTTGCGGCGACGGCTGTAAATGATTTCGCGATGTTTATTCATGACATCGTCGTATTCAACCAGATGTTTTCTGACATCGAAATTACGTCCTTCAACTTTTTTCTGGGCGCTTTCAATGGAATTGGTAATAATACTGTTTTGAATTGGCATGTCTTCGGGGAATTTCAGAGATTCCATCATGTTCATGATGCGATCACCGGAGAAAAGTCTCATCAATTCATCATCCATAGAAACGAAAAACTGACTTTCACCCGGATCACCCTGACGTCCGGAGCGACCACGGAGCTGATTGTCGATACGTCGTGATTCATGACGTTCAGTACCAATAACCAATAAACCGCCAACTGCTTTTACTTCTTCATCAATTTTAATATCGGTACCACGACCGGCCATGTTGGTGGCGATGGTGACGGCGCCTTTGGCGCCGGCTTGAGCGACGATTTCGGCTTCTTTTTCATGATATTTGGCATTGAGTACAGAGTGTGAGACGCCGGCTTTTTGTAATTCACGGCTTAAGTGTTCGGATTTTTCGATGGAAACTGTACCAATCAAAACGGGCTGTCCTTGATCATTGGCTTCTTTGACTCGTTTTACTACGGCACTGTATTTGCCTTTCCAGTTTTTGAAAACCATATCGGGTTTGTCGTCACGGGAAACGGTTTTGTTGGTTGGAACAACGATAGTTTCCAAACCATAGATTTGATAAAATTCTTCTTCTTCGGTTTTGGCAGTACCAGTCATGCCGCCGAGTTTTTTGAACAGACGGAAATAATTTTGCAGAGTTACAGTGGCGAGGGTGCGGCTTTCACGTTTTACTTCAACACGTTCTTTGGCTTCAATTGACTGATGTAAACCATCTGAATAACGGCGTCCCGGCATGAGACGGCCGGTAAATTCATCAACGATAATAATTTCGCCTTCTTTGACGACATAATCTACTTCGTTCTTGAAAATGTAATTGGCTTTGAGGGCCTGTTCAATGTGATGTACTTCGTCAAATCCGGCATCAGTGTAGATATTGTCCACGCCCATGATTTTTTCCATTTTCTGAATACCGGCTTCGGTCAAAACTGCAGAACGTTGTTTTTCATCAATTTCAAAATCTTCTTTTTCAGTTAATTGGCGGACATAACCGGCATAACGCATGTATTTGTCGGTGGATTCAGCGGCGGGTGCGGAGATGATCAGTGGGGTTCGGGCTTCGTCAATGAGGATGGAATCTACTTCATCAATAATGGCGTAATTCAACTCGCGCTGAACAATATTGTCAATGTTGGTGGCCATGTTATCGCGCAGATAATCGAAACCAAATTCGCTGTTGGTGCCATAGATAATATCGGATTGATAGGCGGCTTTTTTGGCCGATTGGGACATGGCATGCAAATTGACTGCTACGGAGAGACCAAGGAATTTATAAAGTATGCCCATCCAGCCGGCATCACGCTGGGCCAGGTATTCGTTGACGGTAACGAGGAAAACGCCTTTTCCAGCCAGGGCATTGAGATAGAGGGGGAGTGTGGAGACCAAGGTTTTACCTTCACCGGTTTTCATTTCAGAAATTTTTCCCTGATGCAGAATCATTCCACCGATCAACTGTACGTCGAAGGGAATCATTTTCCAGGTATATTTGTTGGCGTCGGCCCCTTCGGTTTCTTCTTCACCATAAAGTTTGTCGATAATAAATTCACGACCATAAAGTCGACGACAGGCCGATTTGACCAGAGCAAATGCTTCGGGAAGCAAATTGTCCAGCGTTTCTCCGGCGGCTAATCTGTCTTTGAATTCCTGGGTTTTTTTGGGAAAGTCTTCGTCAGAAGTCAGAGTTTTTTGATATTCTTCTTCGATCTGATTGATTTTTGTGACCAGGGGACGAAGTTTTTTAAGAGCTTTTTCATTGGGGTCACCAAGTAATTTTTCGATAAGTTTGCGGACCATTAGTTAGGATTGTTACTGAAATAACAGTGGCAGAATAAATACTATAAACTGCATTGCGGCAATTTTACTTTATTCTTCGTATTTTTTAAAGACAACTAATACTGTTTTGATGAGGATTTTGAGGTCCAGTAAAAGACTCCAGTTCTCAATGTAATAAGTATCCAGTTTAACTTCCTGTTCAAAATCCAAATCACTGCGGCCGGAAACCTGTCCAAGTCCGGTAATTCCAGGCTTAACAGTCAGTACAAAGAGATGGTGTTTGGCATATTTGGCGACTTCTTCGGGCAGGTGCGGGCGGGGGCCAACCAGGGACATTTCGCCTTTTAGTACATTGAAAAGTTGTGGCAATTCGTCGAGAGAAGTGGCACGAAGTATTTTGCCAATTTTGGTGACACGTGGATCATCTTTGATTTTGACCATGGGTGTGCCCTGCCTGGTGTCGAGATGGGCCAATTCGGTATAGCGGAGATTGTGAGTACCAGGTTTCATGGTACGGTATTTGTAAAAATTGAATAATTTCCCGCGCTGACCCACACGCTTTACTCTTGAGCCATCATCGAGGTATTTGAAGATAATTGTACCTTTGCGATCATCGAGCTTGATCAGCAAAGCAATGATAAACATAAAAGGCCAAAGAATGAGGATTAAAAGTAGTGACCCAATCAAATCAAAACTGCGTTTAATGACTCTGCCCCAGCCATCCAAAGCGGTTGGTTTAAGGGTAATAATGGGGATGCCTTCGGGAGTTTCGATATCGATATTGGTGCGATGCATTTCCAGCTGATCAGGGATGAAACTGTATTCCAGATGATGTTCACGACAAAAATCCAGCAGTGTACCTTCCTGTCTGTCAGTAATGTCACGGCATTGAATAATTTTTTCAATCTGATGTTTTTCAATAATTTCCTGAAGGTTTTCCAGATTGCCCAGATAGCTGATTTTATGCAGTTTTTTGTCTTCGGTTTCCAGATAACCGATACATTTATATTGGGGGTTTTTGAAATAATTGCTGAAAATTTCTTCGCTATTGGCATTGGCTCCAATCAATAAAACCCG
>JADLFY010000051.1 GCA_020849575.1 Candidatus Peregrinibacteria bacterium | reverse complement strand
GCCAGTCGCGGATGTTTTGACCTTTGCCATAAACCGGAATTTTTTTACCTTCCAGTGCCCGCATAATGGTAAGAGGAATTAACTTTTCCGGATACTGATATGGCCCATAATTATTTGAACAGCGACTGATAGTTACCGGGAATTTATAAGTTTCATAATATGATCTGACCAAAAGATCCGCTGAAGCTTTGGCAGCTGCATAAGGAGGATTTGGGGACAGGGGAGTAATTTCAGTAAAAAATCCTTCGCCACTATCACCCAAATCTCCATAAACTTCATCCGTAGAAACTTGATGATATCTGGTCACCCCATTTTCTCTCGAAGCCAAAAGTAAATTATGTGTACCAACCACATTGGTTTCCACAAAAATACCCGGATCAATAATACTCCTGTCTACATGAGTTTCTGCAGCAAAATTAATTACTGTATCAAATTTTTCTGTCTTAAATAATTCCTGTAAAAAAGCCAAGTCTGCAATATCTCCCTGAACAAATTTTACTTTCCCGGCATCAATCAACGACTGAATATTCGGCAAATTCCCAGCATAAGTTAATTTATCCAAAACTACGATTTGATCATCCGGATGTTTTTCAGCATGATAATGTACATAGTTGGAACCAATAAAACCTGCCCCACCTGTGACTAAAACTTTTTTCATTTTCTTAATTAAAAATTCAAGGTTTTAGAATACTCCTCGTATTCTTTCAAATCCAGAATATATTTGGATTTATCATAATGCATATTGCACAAAGTAAACATTACTGAACCTTCGCTGAAATCAACAAATTCCCTCCACAAATCAGCTTTGAATTCGAGGGCTTCTCCTGGCCCCTTTAATTCCACTTCAAACCATTCTTTACCATCATAAACTTTGGCTTTACACGTACCCTGAGCCATTACATAAAATTTTCTTTCACCTTTCACACAGTGACCTCCTCTGGGCAATTTCGTATTAGTCACCCAATATGATCTTTTTATCTGCCAGTCAACAATTTCATCCAATTTATCAAATACAGTCAGATCTCCACGTGGATCATTATGAGTCGGAATAGTATGTTTAATAAAATACTTTGTAGTATCCATTTTTTATTTATAAAGTTCTAATTTTTTTGTCTATACGATAAGGAATCAAAACGTCTCCTTCTTCTATTTTGACGCCACCACTGACTTTGAGACCACATTCTGCACCTTCCTTAACTTCGCTGACTGAATCCATATTTTTCTGCAATGAAGTAATTTGTACTTCTCCAACAATTTCTTCACCTCTTTTCACTCTTACTTTTACTTTATTCTGAACTACTCCTGATTTAACCATACAGCCGATAATCATTTCTTTTTTCTTGCTGTAGAAAATTTGTTTCACTACAACCTCACCCAGGATAACTTCAACAAATTCCGGTTCCAGTAAACCGGTCAAAATCTTCTTCACATCATCAAGCAGTTTATAGATGATGTCATAATGAATTACTTCAACATTTTCTCTTTCAGCAACAGACATTACATTCTGATTGGCTCTTACGCTGAAGCCCATCACAATCGCGCCTGAAGCAGCAGCCATCATTACATCGGATTCATTCACATCACCCACACCAGACAAAATCACTTTTACTCCCACATCCTCATGTCTGATTTCTGAAATGGAATGTTTAATTGCTTCCAAACTACCATTCGTATCTGCTTTCAAAACAATACAAAGAGTTTTGAGCTGACCTGAACTAATTGCCGAAATAATTTCTCCTACACCACGTTCTCTCTGTTGAGCTTTTCTCAAATTCTTAATGGTAATAGCTCTCATTCTGGCCGTTTTTTCATCCGGCACAACCTGCACTATATCACCACTTACCGCTCTTTCACTCAAACCGGCAATCAAAACCGGAGTTGATGGGCCAGCTGATTTAATTTTATTTCCATGATGATCTTTCATCAGTTTGATACGTCCATAGCTTTCACCAATAACCATATTATCCATCAGTTTCAAAGTACCCGTATTGACAATAACAGTTGCCACAGGGCCTAAACTTTGATCCATATTGGCTTCAATAACAGTTGCCACACCTTCGCGATTTGGATTTGCCTTCAAATTGGCCATTTCTGCTACCAGTAAAATCATCTCCAGTAATTCAGGAATACCTTTTCCAGTTACTGCAGAAACAGGAACTATTACAGTATTTCCACCCCATTCTTCTGGTATCAATTCATGAGCAGACAACTCACCCTTAACTTTCTCAATATCAGCATTTGGCTTATCTACTTTGGTAATTGCCACCATAATCGGCACTTTGGCATCCTTGGCATGTTGCAAGGCTTCCAGCGTCTGAGGCTTAATACCTTCATCAGCTGCCACCACTAACACCGCAATATCAGTTACGCGCGCTCCGCGCGCTCTCATCGCTGTAAAAGCTTCATGGCCGGGAGTATCAAGGAAAGTTATTTTCTTACCATTTTTTTCTACCTGATAGGCCCCAATATGCTGAGTGATTCCGCCAGCCTCACTTTCCACTACATTGGCATTTCTGATAGCATCCAAAAGCTTGGTTTTACCATGATCTACGTGGCCCATAATCACCACAATTGGCGGTCTGGTCTGCAAAACTGAAGTGTCATGCTCTTTGAGCAAAGATTCCAGATTACCGGCAAACAAATCTTCTGCCGAAGCAGCCATTTGTTTCTTTTTAATTTTTACCTTCAAATCATCCGAAATAATCAAAGCAGTATCAAAATCAATTTGTTGATTGATATTGGCCAGAATGCCATTTTTCATCAATTCTCCAATAATTTTGGCAGCTCCCAATCCACTTTTTTCCGCAAATTCTTTCACTGTAGTAATTTCACCGATTTCCACTACTCTGTTTGGATCATACTTTACGGTATGACTAATTGTTGGTGCATGTTTAATTTGTGGCTTGCTGTTGTCCTTACCAGCGGTTTTCTTTCTCTGGCTTTGAACGATTTCTCTTTCTCTTTCTTCAGCAATAATTTCATCATAAAGTTCCGCCGTATCGCGTGGTCCTTGATGTTCTTTAACCCCAAGCAGCTCATCAGCAACTGTAGTATCCTGGCGAACTTTAGGCTTATTTTGCTTGTTTTTATCTCTTTTAACCTTTTTTTCAAAGAAAACTGGTTTTTCTTTCTTTACTTTTGGCTCCTCTACAAATGGTAAAGGCTCAGCCTTTGGGCGTGGTTTAGCAGGCTCCAGAATTCTGAATTTTTCTTTAACTTTCTCTAAGCGCTGAGGTTTTTCCAGTATTTTGAAGCTTTCTTTTGGCTTCTTTTCCTGTTGAACAGGCTTTTCTGCTTCAATAGAAGCCTTTTTCTTGCTAGTTTTGGCTTCGGATTTTGGCTTTTCTACCTTAACTTTTTTGCTTTTCTCTTCTTTTTCCCCAAATAGTTTAACCAGAGCTTTGGCCAATTTGGCATCCACAGATCTGGCTGTAGGCTGCAAAGTAACGCCTAATTCTTTGGCGGCAAAATGTATATCT
>JADLFY010000050.1 GCA_020849575.1 Candidatus Peregrinibacteria bacterium | reverse complement strand
TTATTTTGCCTGTGAGTTTATCGGAGCGGAATTGAAAGACGTTTATGCCATTACTGATTTGATTATCAGCCGGGCTGGGGCAAACTCTCTGGCTGAAATTGCCTTTTTGCAGAAGCCGGCTATTTTGGTGCCGCTGGTAGTGGGCAGCCGAGGGGATCAGGTCAGCAATGCTGAATCTTTTGCCAAAAGCAATCCTGTAGCGGTGCTGGATGAAAAAGGAATAGATTATCATCAACTGGATTTATTGGGAAGAATTGAACAATTATTTAAATTACCAATTTCCCAGGAAAATTCGGCAGATGCCGACGCTTCTGCTAGAATAGTAGAGTTAATTCTGAAAACAGTTACAGAAAATGGCACAAAAAAAGCTTAAAGTAGGTATTAATGGTCGTTTTTTTGTAAATAAAAATACGGGTATTGGACGTTATTCTTTGAATATTTTCCCGGAAATTGCCAGACAATATCCTGAACTGGAATTAATTATTGCTATTCCGGAAAAACTGGATGCAGAAACAGATAAATATCTGCGTTACCAGAATAATATGCGCGTAATTCTGGTCAAAGAAAATAATCTGCTGAAAAAATTACATGGTGGATTGGCCAAATTTCTCTGGGAAAAAATTAGTCTGAGTAAATTTTTCCGTGAAGAAGAAGTGGATCTGATTCATAGTCCTTATCCGGATCTAAGCCGGGGCGGTGAAACAATGCCCAAAATTGTCACTGTGCATGACATTATTCCCTGGAGTGATGAAAATTATTTTCAACGTACACAACTGAGTCTGCTTTATAACAAGGCCACTTTGGAGGCCAGTAAAAAGGCTGATTTTGTTATTACTGTTTCGGATTTTTCCCGAAAAGAAACTTTAAATCTAGGCTGCTTTGACCAGGACAGAGTTAAAACCATTCACAATGCCTGTGAATTTAATGATGCACCACACTTTTCGATTGAGGAGCAGGGTAAAATTCTGGAGCGTTTTGGTTTAAAAGTAGAAGATAAATACCTGTTCTATATGGGTGGCTACGACAAAAGGAAAAATGTGCAGAGGCTGATTAATATTTTTGAGGGGATGAGTGCGGCTATGCCTGATTTGAAATTGGTTCTGGGCGGCAATAAAGTGCTGAAAAACTCTCTCTACATGGATTTAAAAATTCCCAAAAAGCTGGAAAATAAAATTATTTTTAGTGGATTTTTGAGTAATCGTGAATTGATAGTGCTGTATAGAGGATCGGTGGCTTTTTGGAGTGCGACAACCAGTGAAGTGTTTAATTTACCTTTATTGGAAGCCTTGACGCTGGGAACGCCAGCCATAGTCAGTGATTTGGCCGTGCATCGGGAAGTAGCCGGTGAATTGGCCTATTATTTTGATTTGGCCTGGAATGATTCACGGGTAGCCAAAGAAATTGTTACTTTGCTTACACAAGAAGATCAGTATAATAAGTATCGACAGCGGGTAAGACACTCCAAGGAAGAATTGCAGCAAAGATTTTCCTGGCAAAATTCTGCCCAGCAAGTTGCGGAAATATATTTTAAGGTGAAATCATGGAATTAACTCCCCTCTTCAATCTGATTGTAGCTGCAGTAATATTGTTTTTGGTAGCCTGTGTATATTTAGTAAATCTGCTGAAAAACTGGAAAATAGAAATTGAGAAAGCTGCCTATTTGCTGTATTTCGAAGTGACACGCCGCTCTGATTTAATTCCACGACTGATCGAAGTAATGAATAATGATGCTAGTTATGGTCCGCTGATTGCAGCAAGAGCAAAAAGCATGGAAATGAATAGTTTTGGTGAAGAAAAAAAACAGGCAGAAATAAATTTGTGGAAAATGTTTGATGAACAATTTAAAGCGGCCAAGGTTAAAGCTGATAGGACAGCCGGTGTACAACTCTCTGCATTGGAGAAAGACTGGAAAGAAGCAAATAAGAAAGTAGAGAGTATGTCTACCCAATATAATAAAGTTGTTGGGAAGTATAACAGGGTGGCCGGAAGTATTGTTTTGAAACCATTATCTCTACTGGTCAAGGCTCATAAAATGCCTACTTTTTAGCTTTCATTAGCTGATTTTTAGATTTTTCAATTTAAGTATTGACGGTGAGTAATTACTCACCTATACTTCGGGCATAGATTGAAAATAAAAATTAAGCAATGGAACAATTACTCACAGAAAAACAGGAAGCTCTTCTAAACTTCATTGAAGAATATCAAATGGAGCATGGTGGTTCACCAACTATTCGCGAAATGCGTGAGTACTTTGGAGTGAGTTCTGATAATAGTATTCTGAAACTTCTAAAAGCACTTGAAGAAAAAGGTAAAATTATTAAAGACGAAAAACATCGTGGTATTAAATTACTTTCCAATATTAAAGAAAGACTGGAAAAAGGTGCCATGAAATTACCTTTACTGGGAACTATCCCTGCCGGAAACCCGGTAGCCAGCGAAGAACATATTGATCAGTGGCTTTCTGTGGGTGAAGATTTCGTACTGGGTGGCAAACAATCCTTTCTGCTCAAAGTGACTGGTAATAGCATGATTAATGCGGGCATTCACGAAGGAGATATGGTGATTGTCTGTAATGAACTTACTCCAAGAATTGGCGATACAGTGGCAGCATTGGTGGACGGACAAAGTACAGTGAAAACTTATACGATGCGAAATGGACAAATCGTACTGAAAGCCGAAAATCCTGAGTACGATGACATTTATCCGGAGAATGAATTGTGTATACAGGGCGTAGTGACGGGGCTATTCCGCTACTATAAACGCTAAAATTTCTCGACACTATTAAAAAATCTTTTTTGCCGGCTTATTAAACATGCTCATTAAAAACCTAAATTGTTAGAAAATGCCTTTTACAGGGAGCGGATCTGGAAGACAGCAAATATATTCTAGATAAAATTCGCCCTTCTGGAGGAGCACCGAAGTAAAAGACATTTTTCAGCAATTTAAAAAATAACAAAACAATATATGTTCAAAATCATCATCAAAAAGACTCCGGCTAATCGACTATTCGATCCAATGCCAATTCCCCGCCCTAATCGTCTGAGAATAAGCATCAGCAGCAACGGACTTAGACGCTTTCAGAGCCACCCGTTCCAACGTACAGTAACCAAAATCAACTAAATTAAACAGCATCATTTACCTTAAACACCCATGACCATGACTACCTCACAATTCACCAAGTTCCTCTCCGCTCTAAAACCACAAGATCGTCGTAAAGTGGTAAT
>JADLFY010000049.1 GCA_020849575.1 Candidatus Peregrinibacteria bacterium | reverse complement strand
AACTGGTTGGCAATATCGGCAAACCGGTACTGGAATTTCTGGCCGAGGATAATGCAGAAAAACTTTATGTAATGGAAATTTCCAGTTATCAATTGGAAGATTTTACCGGCAATCCTGACATGGCAGTAATGCTGAGTTTTTTCCCCGAGCATATGGATTATCATGGTGGAGAAGAACCTTATTATCAAGCAAAACTGAATTTGGCCCGACAAATCAAAGAAGGTGGAATACTGATTTTTAATCAGGGTTCAGAAATATTGAAAAATCATCTGGAGGATTTAATGCCCGCACTGGAAAAAAAGGCTGTACAGATAATTCCATATAATAATGATCTGAATAGTCGGTTAATCGAAGTAGAAGGTGAATGGGCATTGGAAATTGATGGTGACATTTTGTTTAGAGAAAGCGATTTATTGATTAAAGGAAAACACAATCTGGAGAATTTGTTGGCAGTAGCTGAGGTAGCCAGACAATTTCAAATTGACTGGAAAATTTTTGCCAAAGTAGCCAAAGAATTTCAACCACTTGAACACAGACTGGAATTGGTGGGAAAATTTAAAGGAATTTTCTTTTATAATGATGCTATTTCGACTACCCCGGAATCAACTATGGCAGCTCTTGATGCTCTGCATAAAAATCACATTGCCACTTTAATTGTTGGCGGGATGGACAGAGGTTATCACTTTGAAAAACTGATTGAAAAAATGGCTGAAGTAAAAGTGGAAAATCTTATTCTGCTCCCGGATACGGGCAAGAAAATTGCTAAGCTGATCAAAACTAAAAACGATTATCAACCTAATTTGATCGAATGCAGCAATCTGGAAGAATGTGTGAAAAAAGCCCTTGAAATGACTTCTGCCGGCCAAGTTTGCTTACTTTCCTGTGCGGCACCAAGTTACAATTTATTTAAAAATTTTGAAGAGAGAGGAAAACTCTTCAAGGAAGCGGTGAGAAAACTGGGACAATAATTTTGCTTTATATAGTTGCCTGATTTAAAATTCAGTCATAAGAAATCAAAATGAAAATTGATAAAGCCCTTAAATCCGTAAATGCCCTGATTACCAGTTTTGTCGTGGCGGGGGTTTTGATCGGGGTTTTGGTGGCAGCACAATTTCAAAGTTCAGTGGCGGCGAACTCTTATCTGGTGGACGAGCTAAATGCGCAAAAAGAACTTTTGCAAAGTTTTGATGATGATAGAGAGGCTTTGAAAAATCGTATTTTTGATCTGCGCAAACAGATTGAAGAGAATCGTCAAACTCTCGAATTGTCAGCTGAAAAAGTCAGCTTGGACAAATTGGATACTCTGAAAACACAGGCCGGATTTAATAAATTGAGAGGCAAGGGTGTAAGAATTTTGTTGGCTGAAGGAAAAGCTCAGAATGCCCAGTCAGACAGCAATCTGGTACATGCCGCTGATTTGCGCGATCTGGTCAATTTGCTGAGAACAGCCAGCGTAGAAGGGATCAGTATCAATGAACAACGGATAATTCCAGGTTCGACTATTAATGCTTTGGGTAGTGATGTGCTGGTAAACAGAGTAAAAACTGCTTCACCATTTGAAATTAACGTGGTGGGAGATGTTAATCTGATTACCAATCGTCTGAGTGATCAAAGTGCCTATCCAGACCTTTATCGCCGAATCAAAAACAAGGATGTAAATATGGAAATGGAAAAACTGGAACAGGTTAATTTACCAGCTTATGACGGTGATTTCTCAATAAAATATGCCACAGATGTCAAATAACTGGAGAAGAACAACCTGGCTGATTGCAACAGGACTCCTGATGGGGGCACTGTTTTCTTTTCAGTCCAAATCCGTCACTCAGGCCAATAACAATTACAATCGTGAAAGTCGCAGCAGTATTTTTAAGGAAATTCAAATTGTCAAAAAGAGTAATCAAAATTTAAGCGAACAGATTAGTGATCTGGAAAAGGAGTTAGTGGCCAGTACAGACAAGGAAAAAGCTCTGGAAAACATCAATAATGACATAGTGAGAATGGAGATTTTGACAGGACAAAGGGATATTACCGGTCCCGGTGTAAAAGTTGAGGTGAATGGTGAAATGGAAGCCCTCTGGTTTGTAGATATGGTTAATGAACTTTACTCAGCTGGAGCTGAGGCAATCAGTGTAAATGGCATCAGGCTGGTGCAGGGCAGTTTGGGATTTGATACAATTCCCAATGGACAGATACTTTTAACCGGAGAGATTTTGCAGGCACCTTATACTTTTGAAGCGATTGGCGATAAAAATGTTTTGAAAAATTCGCTTAATCAAAGCGGAGGAATTATTGAAAGAATTATTAAGACAAATCCGGAATATCAAATTCAGGTAGAAGATCAAGACAAGCTAACCATAGAAGCCAAGAAAGCTGACTAAGCCGGTGGGAAAAGCAGCCAGAGTGGCTGCAATAAAAACAGTACGATCAGGATAATGATAAAGACTTTTTTGTTGAATCTTTCTGCATTGAGACGAGTCTGATTTTGCTCCAGTTCAATTTTTTTGGAATCAAGAGTTTGATTGAGTAATTCTGTTTCTCTTTCGAAATTGGATAACAAATCTTCCAATTCATCACGTTTTTGTTCTTCGAGAGCTAAAGCTTTTCTGTATTCGATCAAAGGTACGGATTCCTTGAGAATACCCTCCAATTGGCCTACCCGATAATTGGCACCTTCCAGTCTTTCCTGTTTAATTTTTAATTCTTCCTGTAATTCTTCGTAAAGTTTTTTGTAAATCTGTAAATCCTCACCTGATGTGGAAGCGGCATAAACGCTGGAGCTTTGATATTCGGCCTGATGGGGCTGTTCGTCGGGAATTGTGGGGTTATCTTCATGATCGGAGGAAAGTGCCGAATAGAGCAGATTTCGCTGTTCCAGGAGGGGTTTCAGATCTTTCATTTTGACCAAAATGCGTCCATTTATTTCTTCTTTGCCAATTACGCCCTTTTTTAAATAGCGGTCAATGGTTCTTACGGATACCTTGAGCAAGTCTGCAGCGGCTTTTCTATCAAGTAATTTCATATTCTTGGGTTTTTGTTGATAATATTATAATCGACTGAATCAAAAAGTCTATAGACACTTGCCGACTACCGGCGACCATGTCTACAGACAAGCACAGACATACAAATCCTTATTTAAAAAGGAATAAATCTATTTATATTTACTATCAATAGGCGTCTATAGACGTTCATAGACTATTTTTAGAGACAGATATAGACAAAAATAAACAAGAAGACAATAGTAGTCAAAGCTGGCGCAAATGCCTGAAAGAAGCCATTCATGCCTAGATGTTGAGACAATGTCGATATGGACAGAATAGTCAGCGGAAGACATTGTTGGACAGACTTGTCGTCCCCTGACCTGCAATGACATGGACAAATAGTAGACAATATAAATTGTCCTTATAAGAAAGCCATGGCAGCTGTGGACAAGGCAACTGAGAATGTAGGAAATGAAAAATTAAATCAAAAAGTAAATTTAAAATATTTCTAGCTTGTCGTCTGCAAGCGGAAACTCTATAATTGAACGGCAAAAATAAACAAAAATAAAAAGCATGCGAAAGGGGTTAAGACTCCAAGTATTGGGAAGTTTGATCATTGCAATGGTGGTAGGCAATAATTGTCTGGCCGCTGGTTTGGGCGTAATGACACGTGGAGAAGCCGTGGATATGACGGTTAAATATTTCAAATTAGCAGAAAAAAATAAACAGTTTTTGAGAGAATGTGAATCGGATTTGGAAACCTGTTTATTTACTTATAGTACCAGAACAAATTTTCATGAGTTTAGACTAAAACCATTAATTCTTTATCCGGATGTCTATCCCGCCCATAAGTATTATAAATCGATAAATCTGGCTACCAAGCTGGATTTGGTCAGAGGATATTTTAATGATGAAGAAAGTCCATTCAGACCTGAACAGGCCATAACCAAAGCTGAAGCGCTGAAATTGGTGCTGGGGGCCAGTGGGAATTTGAATTGGAAAGAAAAATTTGAATTGGATGATCAGGATATCAAATTGGAGACTCAGGCCAAGGAAGTTTTGGTGGGGATGACTGATTGGTGGTATGGTAGGTATGTCGGAAGGGCGAAGGAAAAAGGTTTATTGGATATAAGCCAAAAAGTTGATCCGGCTGCTAATATTTCACGGGAGGAATTTCTGACAATTTTAGAGAAAACTAGTTTAGCTTATGGCCAGAAAAATTCAGAAGAAAACCCATCTGCAAATACTACATTCCAAGCCGACAGTAGCTCAGGTAAAGAAGTTTAAACGTCTGCCGGTGGTGATAGTTCTGGATAATTTACGCAGTCTTTATAATGTGGGATCGATTTTCAGAACAGCGGATGCTTTGCTAATAGAAAAGATTTATTTATGTGGGATTACCGGATCACCACCGAATAAGCAAATTGAAAAAGTGGCTTTGGGAGCGGTGGAAACTGTTCCTTTTGAATGTTTTGAAAAAGTTGATGAGGTGATTAAAATGTTGAAAAAAGAGGGCAGACAGATAGTGACAGTGGAATTGACTGATCAGTCGAAAAATTATCGGGAGGCGGAATACCAATTTCCCTTGGCGCTGGTGCTGGGTAATGAAATTGATGGGGTGCAGGAGGAAGTAGTGGAAAATGCCGATTTGGCTGTGGATATACCAATGAAAGGCCGGGCTAATTCCCTGAATGTGGCGACAGCCATGGCTGTGGTTGCCTATGAAATAGCGGCTAAATATGGTAATTCCTAATTATGAAAAAAATCCATTTATTGATTGAAAATAATTCCAAAACGACTTTGCCGGATGATTTAAAGATGGAAAAATGGCTGCGGAAAAGCCTTAAGTTACTTGAAACGAAGCCTGTTT
>JADLFY010000048.1 GCA_020849575.1 Candidatus Peregrinibacteria bacterium | reverse complement strand
TTTAATTTAAATGTGCCCTCGCGCTGGGGCACTCAAACACCTTTTACCAATATTACCCTGGACTGGACTTGTCCCGATGATTTAAGAGATAAACGCTTATTAATGGGTGGCGAGCCATATCAATACACTTTTGGTGAGTTAAGTCAGGAGATGGCCTTAATAAATCGTGCTTACATTGAAGTGATGTTGGCAGGTGATGCCAAAGGACGGGTATTTACTTTCCCCATACCTACTTACAATATTACGACTGATTTTGACTGGTATGGTCCAAATACCGATTTGCTTTTTGAGATGACAGCCAAATATGGCCTTCCGTACTTCCAGAATTTTCTTAACTCAGACCTTAAGCCCAATCATATCCGTTCCATGTGCTGTCGTTTGCAATTGGATCTCAATGAGTTATTGAAAAGGGGAAATGGTTTGTTTGGTTCAGCGGAAATGACTGGCAGCGTGGGTGTTGTAACTATCAATGTGGCGAGGTTGGGATATTTGTTTAAAGGTGATCGGGAAGGTTTGCTTCAGAGACTGGGTGAATTAATGGACTGGGCCAAGGATTCACTGGAATTAAAAAGATCAGAAATACAAAACTGGATGGATTCAGGCCTCTATCCCTACACCAAGCGCTATCTTGGTCATCTCAATAATCATTTTTCTACTATTGGTATCAATGGAGTGAATGAGGCGATTAGAAATTTTACTGAAGATAAAGAAAATATTACTACTGATTTTGGTGGAGATTTAGCAGAGGAAATTTTGCTGTTTATGCGGCAAAAGCTGATTCAATATCAGGAGGAAACAGGCAATCTGTACAATCTGGAAGCCACTCCTGCAGAAGGAACTACTTATCGTTTTGCCAAAGAAGACAAAAAACGTTTTCCAGAAATTTTGCAGGCAGGTACAGATGAATATCCTTATTATACTAATTCCACTCAATTGCCGGTGGAATTTACAGATGATTTATTTGAAGCTTTGGAAAAACAGGATCGTTTCCAGACCAAATATACTGGAGGAACAGTTCTGCATCTATATTTAGGGGAACGCGTCAATGATCCGGAAAGCTGTCGCAAACTGGTACAAAAGGCTCTCAGTAATTTTCGGCTTCCTTACATTACCATTTCACCAACTTTTTCGATTTGTCCGACTCATGGATATCTGAGTGGTGAACATGATTACTGTCCGCGCTGTGATGAAGAAATCGGCTACGATGGCCAGGAAAAAGATATAGTGATGCGTGAAAAACATACTTCCAAAACCAAATTATTAATTAACCAATAAAAAATATGGAAACAAAAAACAGGATAAAATGTGAAATCTGGACCAGAGTAATGGGTTATCACAGACCGGTCAGCCAATATAATTTTGGTAAAAAATCAGAATTTTATTCCAGAATTTATTTCAATCCTACTCAAGAAGCGAATGAGAAACTGGAAAAACAATATGGATCTCCCGGGAAGACGACAGAAATTTCTGGTGCGGTAAAATATTTATTATTTACGACGACCACCTGTCCCAAATGTCCAGCTGTCAAAAATTTATTGAATGAATTACAAATATCCTATTTCAGCATAGATAATACGATGTTGAATTTTCACGAATTGGCTGAAAAATATCAGGTTAGAAGTGTGCCTACAGTGATTGGAATTGGGCATTCAGATGAGGAAATATGGCGTACCAGTGAATTGGCAGAAATAAAAAGACATTTATGTTGATTACCGGTTTAAATAAATTAACATTACTGGATTTTCCCGGACATTTAGCCTGTATTATTTTTACGGGTGGATGCAATGTGCGCTGTGGTTATTGTCATAATGCACAATTTGTTTTGCCCGAAAAAATAATTGAACTGGGAAAGGGAATTGCTTTTGAAACGGTTGTGAATTTCCTGAAAAACCGGCAAGGCAAATTGGATGGTGTAGTGATTTGTGGTGGCGAACCGACTGTTCATCCTGATTTACCCAAGAAGCTGAAAGCGATCAAAGAGCTTGGTTTCAAGATAAAACTGGATACCAATGGTTTTAATCCAAAAATGCTGGAAGATTGTTTGAGACAAGGCTTGCTTGACTATATTGCTATGGATATTAAAGACGCTTTACCATATCGCCCTGAGCTGGTGGGAGTTACCATGGATGCAGAAAAAATCCGGGAAAGTATTAAAGTGATTAGAGAAAGTGGAGTGAATTATGAATTCCGCAGCACGATCTTGCCAAGTAAACATGATGAGGAAATTTTGGGAAGAATGGTTCAGGAAATCAAAGGCAGTAAGCGTTGGGTTTTACAAAAATTCCGTTCGCAGCAAATTTTGTCAACAGCTTTTTCTAAGCTGCCAGAATTTTCCCCGAGTGATCTGCAGATATTTCAGAAGCAGTTTGCCAATATGGTAGAAGAATTATCAATACGTTATTAATTTTTAAAATTTTCCAAATGAATAATAAAAATATTTTAGTCTTAATTCGTCTTTCCATGGCCTGGATAATGCTCTGGGCTTTTATGGACAAATTATGGGGGTTGGGATTTGGCACAACAGTAGCCAATTCCTGGTTACAAGGACATTCGCCAACCAGCGGCTTTTTGAAAAGTTCGGCGGGACCTTTGGCGGGAGTTTTTCAGGGTATGGTGGGAAATCCTATAGTGGACTGGCTGTTTATGCTGGGTCTTCTACTAATTGGTTTGGCTTTACTCCTGGGGATAGGAGTACGAATAGCAGGTGGGGCCGGGGCATTGATGATGCTACTGATGTGGGCGTCTCATTTTCCGCCAAGTCAAAATCCTCTGATTGATGATCATATTATTTATTTGTTGATATTTATTCTGTTAGCGAAAAATGCAGAAGGAATTGGACGAATAGGAATCTGGTGGGCAGGTCAAAAGCTGGTAAAAAAATATCCGATTTTAAAATAATAAAAGTGGCTCCGCGCCGGCTTCGGTGGCGGCATTGCTGCGGCCGGTCGAGGTCGAGCGCGGAGGAAAAGAGGTTTGGAACATTCGTGTTGGTCA
>JADLFY010000047.1 GCA_020849575.1 Candidatus Peregrinibacteria bacterium | reverse complement strand
TTTCGCTTAATTTTCAAATAAACCAGCAGGGCTATTAAAATGGAAAAGCCAATTAGTTCCCATAAAATGTTTTGCATGGGGAAAACCGAACCAGGATTGAAGCTGAAAAAATAATCCAATACTGCTATAATTTGATTTACCATAAACTATGATGTTCTTTTAAATACTTCTTAAAGTATTTATACAACAAATAGCCACTAAGTAAAAGGGTAATCAAAACATAGATCTGAGCTTCGCGGAGTACATCCAGTATATATATAGTCTCGTCACCACGCATAAACTCCTCTATAAAGCGGAAAAATGAGTATAGAAATATGCCGGAAAGGCTGATTATACCAGGAGTTTTGAAGGCTTTTTTATTAAATAACTGGAGCAGAATTAGGCCAATTAGTCCACAATAAATGGCAGCGTAGATTTGTACGGGATGAATGGGGATGGCGTATTGGGAAGATTCAACCAAAATACCCCAGGGCAATTCGGTTGGATTGCCGTAATTTCGGCCATCCAAAAAGGCTCCTATATTGATGAAAAACATGGCGAAAGCCACACTGACTACCAAAATATCGCTCCAGGCTTTGTAATCTTCTTTGGAATTTTTGGAGAGTAAATACAGGCTCAGGAATATTCCGGCCAGGCCACCCCAGGAAGACAGTCCTTTGTCCCATATATAAAATATTTCTATGATATGGCCCTGATCCACAACGATATTCCAGTAATAAGCGAAATTGTAGGCAATGAAAGTAAGGCGGGCGGCAATTAAACCACAGAGGAAAATCAGTAAACTGTTTTCGGCCAGGAAAGCCAGTTTAATCAATCGTGACTTGGCCAGTTTGTTGACAATGAGCAGGGAAACAAAGATACCCAGGGCCAGGAAAACCCAAAGTGAGTAAATAGTAGCGGGCCCGATTTGAAGTAGAATTGGATACATTAGAAATTGAGGATAATAAGACTAGATGAGATCAGAAAAACAAAGAATAAAATTGGTGTGGCAGCGGGTTTTCGGCGAAAGAATTCTATTTTGATCCCCAGGAAGCAGACCATCAGGAAAAGCGTGGTAAAGAAGTATTTGATAATGGAGGTCTGAAAAAGATTATTTAATTTGGTTTCCGGAATAAAGTCGATTTGTTTGGAGTTTAAATAAATAGTGGCGAAGTAGTAAATAATGTAGAAAGTCAGTACCCAGCCTGCTACGCCAAAAATTTCTTTAGCCAGGGTTTCGGTTGAAGTGTATTCGATATTGGCCAATCTCTCATGATGTTTCTGTTCAATAATTTTTTTCAGATTGGTTTTATCTATTTTGATTTCACCCCAAAGTCTTTTCAGGGTGGATTGAATTTCTTTTTTGTATTCTGGTTCGGAGGACTGGAAATAAAGTCTCAGGAATTGGTTGAACTGGCCTTTTGAAGATTTGAGTTTCTCTCTGGCAGTAATTATTTCCGGATCTTCCTGTGCAGGTCCAATCAGTGGAGTAATCAAAAGATTGATTGTTGTTTCGAAAAGGCCGGGATTGTTATTTTCAATAATATGTTCTTTACGCCATTCTCTTAAATCATCGAAGAGATCTTTCTGTTGAGGTTTGGCGATGCGGCTCAATTCCATCATCATGCTTTTGGCTTCGATGGTTAATTGGGTTTTTTCTTTGAGCTTAGACTGTTCGTTGAGGAATAGTTCTTCTTTCTGCAGATAAGTCAGCAGTTCTTCACAGGTTCCACGAATATAATCCAGATTGGTACTATTTTTGATGCGCAGAATTTTTTCCACGAAATATTTTATTTTGGCTTTGCGTGGAGGATCCAGCTCATCTCTATAGGTGTCGAGGGTGGAATTTACTTTTTGTAAAACAAAATCCACCTGTCCTTTGAGCATAGCTTGTCTTTCCTGAAATTCTTTTTCATCCATGGCCTGTTTTTCCTGAGCGACCTTGGCGGCCATTTCTTCTTCCAGAAGACGATCTTTGAGGTAATCAATACCCTTTAACTCGGCTTTTTCTTTGTCGCCTGCTGAAAGATTTTCCGGGTAAAGAGACTGTACATCAAATTGGAATTCATAAATCAAACGCCGAAAAACTTCATAAATGTCTTTGCCCTGTATGGTACCGACAATTTTTTTGGCATTTTTATCATAGGCGGAAAACTCGAATTTCTTGATATCTTCGATGAGTTCAGCATTTTGCTGTTCTGTGGGTTCGGTTAATGCTCCTTGTACCAGACTCAATACGGAAAAACCCAGGGCATTTAATTCCTGTCTGGCTGCCTGTTCATCCTGTGCTTCAATAGTGCCCGCCAGTTGGCGATTATCTTTACTGATGACAGTGTAAGAAAATTGGGGCATTAAGATTACTTTTTATTTTTGATGCTGGCTTCAATGAAACCACGGAAGAGGGGATGAGGAGAATTTGGACGGGAGAGGAATTCAGGGTGGAATTGACAACCGATCATGTATGGATGACCCTTCATTTCCACAATTTCTACCAGATCGCCCTGTTCGTAAATACCAACGGGTAGAAGACCATTTTTTTCGATTTCTTTGCGGAATTGATTGTTAAATTCATAACGATGACGATGTCTTTCTTCAATTTTTTCCTGTCCATACAGCTGATAAGTTTTGGAGGTCTTTTCCAGTTTACAAGGATAAGTTCCCAGTCTCAGTGTACCACCTTTTTCCTTATTCTTATATTGTCCTGGTAAAAATGCTATGACATGATGATTGCTGCCGTGGGTATTGTCTTCGTCAAATTCTTCGGAAGTATATTGATTATCTTTGGTGATTTTTCTCATAAACTCAATACACATAATTTGCATGCCTAAACAGATTCCAAAATAAGGTTTGGCGTTTTCCCGACAGTATTGGGCGGCCATAATTTTTCCTTCGGTGCCACGTGTGCCAAATCCCCCTGGTACCAGTACGCCATCGGCATCTTTGAGCATTTCCCAGGCTTTCTCGTCTTCCTGTTCAAGTTTTTCGGAATCAACCCAAAGTAAATCCAATTCGTGATTCTGGTGATAACAGGCAATTTTTAGAGATTCAATTACGCTTAAATAGGCATCTTCGAGATTGGCATATTTAACAACCATGGCAATTTTGATCGGTTCATTTTTGGCTTTGATTTTTTCATTGAGATTGAGCCAGTCATCAAGTTTGGGTTTGACTTTGCCAAGTTCGAGTTTTTCTGAAATCAGTTCGGTGAGATTTTGTTCATGATAGCTGATTGGAACTGAATAAATGGAGTTCAGCGTAGGAGCAGCAATGACGGCCTGTTCATCTACGTCGCAGAATAGAGCGATTTTTTTGAGTAACTCTTTGGGAATATGATAATCTGCTCTGGCCAGAATAATGTCCGGCTGTATACCAAAGGAGCGCAGTTCACGTACTGACTGCTGAGTCGGTTTGGTTTTTAATTCTTTGGAGCCTTTGAGATATGGCAAAAGAGTTAAATGGACAAAAAGAGTATTTTCATGACCTCTTTCATGACGGATTTGTCTGATTGCCTCAAGGTAAGGTAGTCCTTCAATGTCACCAGTAGTTCCGCCAATTTCTACCATAACAATATCAGCTTGAGCCTTTTCACCGGCATCATAAACTTTTTTCTTGATGGCATTGGTAATATGTGGAATTACCTGAATGGTTCCTCCCAAATAAGTTCCCAGTCTTTCATTGGCAATTACTTCCGAATAGATTTTGCCGGTAGTTACAGAGGATTGTTGATTGAGATTTACCCCAATAAATCTTTCATAATGTCCCAGATCCAAATCAGTTTCTGAACCATCTTCCAGCACATAGACTTCTCCATGCTGAAAAGGATTCATGGTTCCTGGATCAACATTGATATAGGGATCAAGTTTGATGGTGAAAACTTTGAAACCACAGGATTGCAGCAAAGCTCCAATGGAAGATGAGGCAATGCCTTTGCCAAGTGAAGAGCAAACACCACCTGTTACGAATATGTATTTGGTATTTTTTGCTGTTTTAGACAGGGTTTTGGGGGTTAATTTTATAAAATTAAGCCTACCTTTTCCTTGACCGTGGCAAGAGTTTGGGAGGCAATCTTTTTGGCTTTTTGTGCGCCTGATTTTAAGACGTCATCAAGATAGCCCAAATCCTTGGCCAGTTCAATTCTTTTTTCCCTGGCTGGAGCAAAAAATTGCAGATATTTTTCAGCCAGGAGTTTCTTGGCATCACCATAACCAAATCCACCAGCCAGATATTTGTCGCGGAGATTTTCTGTTTCGGTTGTATTGGCAATTAAAGCATAGAGCTTGAATACCGTATCATGTTCGGGGTCTTTGGGCGATTCGACCGGAGTTGAATCAGTTTTTATACCCATAATCTGTTTGCGGATAGTTTCTTCTGGAGCGAAAATTTCAATGGTATTCTTGTAACTTTTACTCATTTTATGTTCGCCGTCTGTGCCGGGGATGGAGGCGATATTGTCGGGGATGGATGGAGTAGGTAATTTGAAAGTTTCGCCAAAAGTGCTGTTGAATTTCTCAGCAATATCACGGGCGATTTCTACATGCTGTTTCTGATCTTTACCTACCGGAACCAAATCGGTTTGATAAAGCAGTATGTCAGCAGCCATCAGTACGGGATAGGTGAAAAGTCCGACAGTTGGTTCTTTGAGTTTTTTGGCAAGAGCATCTTTCCAGGCATGTGCTCTTTCCATGAGGCCAAATGGTGTAATACAGGAAAAAATCCAGGCCAATTCAGCATGTTCAGGTAAATCGGACTGGCGGAAAAAAGTGGTTTTTTGTGGATTTAAACCGAGGGCCAGAAAATCCAGAGTTACACCGCGGATAAATTCCTGATGTTCTTTGGCGTTGCGTACTGTAGTCAGAGAATGAAGATCGGCTATGAAATAAAAAGCCTCTTCAAAATCGTCCTGCAATTCAATGGCAGGTCTCATTGCGCCCAGATAATTGCCTAAATGCGGGAAACCGCTCGGTTTGATGCCGGTTAAAACGCGTTTGTTATTTTGGTTTTTTGATGAGCTTTTCATATAGTGTTTAATGGGTCTACGTCAATCTTTATATCATTTTTGAATGGCTTTGCTAAGCAAAACTGTTGAAAAAATTTGCGGGGATTTGTTCCGCTGATGAGGATTTGCCAGCGGAATTTCTTTTTAAGCCTGGGAATCAGGGCAGGATAAACATTGATTGAGCTGACATTCTGCTGCTGATCTTGCTCTAGAAATTTTTCCAAATCCTGGTGAAGTTGATGACTGATCAAAAAAGCTTTTTCTTTGTCTTCATCTTCAATGGTTAATTTAATCAGTTTTTGAAAGGGTGGTAAACCGTGATGCTGGCGTTCCTGAATTTCTGTCTGATAAAAGTTGTGAAAATCCTGTTTGAGAGTGTTTTGAATGGCGTAATTTTCGGGGGAATAGGTTTGTATAACGACTTCACCGGGTTTGGAGCGGCCGGAACGGCCGCTCACTTGGGTGAGTAATTGAAAAGTTTTTTCGGCGGAACGGAAATCGGGGATGGTTAAACTGGTATCGGCTAAAACTATTCCTACCAGGGTAACATTGGGTAAATGAAGACCTTTGCCAATCATTTGGGTGCCGATCAATATGTCGGCCTGACTGTCCCGGAAAGTTTGATAGAGATTTTCGAAATCGTCCTGGGTTTTGGTGGTATCCCGATCGGCCCGAAGTATTTTGGCAGCAGGGAAAAGTTTTTGTAATTCTTCTTCGATTTTTTGCGTGCCCAGACCAATATATTTGATCCGTGTTCCCTGACAATTGCTACAGTTTGTAGGTAAACGATAGATTTTCCCGCACTGATGGCAAATCAGTCTTTCGGCTGGGAGATAACTTCCTTCAATGTTCAGACGATTGTGATAGGTCAGTGAAACCTCGCAGTCAGGACAGGTTTCGGTGTGGCCGCAATCGCGGCAAAGCAAAGCGGAAGCGGCTCCGCGACGGTTTAAGAAAATAATAATTTGTTCTTTCTTTTGAAGGCGTTCAGTCATTTTAACCTGAAGTAACTCACTGAAAATGGAGAGATTTTTTTTCTTTAATTCCTCACGCAAATCGATCAGATGGATGGTCGGCAAAGGATGAGCTTTTTCTTCAATGGGCAGTCGTTTTGGTAATTCTACCAGTTGATAATTTTTTTGTTCAGCCTGAAAAAAAGTTTCAATGGAAGGAGTAGCTGAGCCGAGAATGAGTTTGAGATGGGGATTATTTTCTAGCTGAAGAATTTTTTCGGCCAGGTCGCGTGCATGATAGCGGGGAGCCTGATCCTGTTTGTAGGAGTCTTCATGTTCTTCATCGATAATAATCAGTCCCAGTTTCTGGAAAGGACTGAAGATGGCTGACCTAGAGCCGATTACTATCTGATACTTTTGCTGATAAATGCCAGCCAGATAATCCAGTTTTTTCTTTGGAGTAAGTCGTGAATGAATGATGGCAATATTTTTGCCAAATTGTTTTTGAAAATTTTGAACTGTCTGAGGAGTGAGAGAAATTTCGGGGACCAGTATTAATACCTGCTGGCCATTTTCCACCAGAGGAAGTGTCAGTCTGCGGTAAATTTCGGTTTTGCCTGAGCCGGTTATACCATGCAAAAGAATAGTGTTTTTGGCAGAATTGTTGATTTGTTCCAGAGCTTTTTTTTGATCTTCAGTTAAGGGAAAAAGTTCTTTGAGAGGTGCTGTTTGTCTGACTGACTCAAGCGGTTCCAAAGTCAGGCCTTTTTTTCTGCTGAAGAAAATGGCCGGGAAAAATAATTTGAGTGCTTTATAGGCTGGGCAGAAATAATATTCAGAAATGAATTCCAGTAATTTTAGTTGAGTTGGGGAAAGACTGATGCTGCCATGGAGAATTTTTTCCAATGGTTTGGTTTTGAACTTTGGTTCCTGATCATGGATTTTCCAGATCAGACCGCGGGTGGTTTTGCCGCGTAAATTAACTTCTGCCATTAAACCTGTTCTAATCTCAGCATCTTTGGGAATAGAGTAGGTAAGAGTGGTTTGCTGATCGAAAATTTTTCTGGGAAAAAGTATTTCAGCGTAAAGTTGTTTCATGAAGTAATTGGTTTAACGCTGATTAAATCTGATAAATCCTGACAAATCTTTTCCAGATCAACTTTTTGATCACTGAAAAACATTTCCAGAGTAATACTGTTTAATTGCGGTGAAAGAAGAGCCAGTGGATGCAAATCTTCCAGATAGGTTCTGGTATGAGGAAAATTGATCAGAATATCTCCCACTATCATGTCACTGGTGATTTTCAGAGTTGCTGAGTTGGCAGCGATTTCTTCAACTGATGAATCATTTAATTGTTCACGGATTTTCTGGATTTTGGGAGAGAGAGGGGTGGGTTCATCACCTAAACAGCAGCCAAAAAACTGGGTCAGAGGGTGGGGGCGTGAATGTTGATCTGTGGAATGGTGATGATGGTGTTTTTGCTGATTCATGATGCTTGGTGGATTTGGTTAATTTTAGCATTTTTGATAGAAAAGAACTGTATTTAAGGGTTAATTTATTGACAATTGGCTTGGTTTGTTGTAAATTAAGTCCTTTTGAAAAATTTATGAATAATAATTACTCTTATCAAAGTGAAAAAACGGCTCTAAAAAGCCAAATGGATGTTTTGTTTAAAACTGCTGGTGAGGCTCTGGTTGAGCAGTATCTGAGTGATGGATTTGATGGTTTGGCTTTGAAACTGAGACTCTTTAATGATTTTCAGAGAAAGCTGCTTTTTGATTTTTTGATAGTGGAAAAGAAGGCTTTGCTGGAATGTATTCGTAGAAATAAAGCTTTTTTCCTCAAAATGATTTTGGATGGGAAAGGTGAACATTTGCGTCCAATGCTCGGACTTAAATCAGAAAAATATGATTCGATCTGGTTGGAGGCTTTGGATTTGCTGAATTTGTATTTTTTGGAAAAAAAGGTGGATGAGAAATTGAATAATTTGATTTTGGAGAAATTTTTTGCCAATAGTATGCTCAATACTGATAAACTCAGAAAAAATTCTTCTGGGAACAGTAGCGAAATATAAATGAGACTAGATATTTATTTAGTAAAAAAAGGATTTTTTCGCAGCAGAGATCGTGCTCAAGAAGCTATTCGTAATGGTCAGGTTTTAGTCGAAGGAAAAATCAAAACCAGACCATCTTTTGATTTGACCGGAGAAAAGGTGGAAGTATTGGTTGAGGATTTTGGTTATGTTAGTCGTGCTGCTTTGAAATTGGAATCTGCTTTGCAAAAATTTAAAATTGAGGTGAAAGGAAAAGTCTGTCTGGATATTGGTGTTGCGACTGGCGGTTTTACTGATTTGCTTTTGCAAAAAGGTGCGCAAAAAATTTATGAAGTCGATGTTGGAGAAGGCCAATTGGCCTCTGAACTTGTTAATCAGCAAAAAATTATTTTTCGGAATTTCACTGATGCCAGAAATTTGCAGAAAACAGACTTTGAAGAGAAGTTGGATTTGATTGTGATTGATGTGTCTTTTATTTCCATTACACTTTTGATTCCGGCTTTGCTTAGAATAACTGACAGGGAATCGGAAATTATTGCTTTGATTAAACCTCAATTTGAAGTTGGAGCCAGGCATGATGGAGTAATTATTGATCAAAAAATTCTTAATAAAATTCTGACCAAAGTACGTCAGGCTTTTTTGGATGCTGATTTTGAAATACAGCAGGAAATGCCTTCAGCCGTTAAAGGCAAAGAAGGGAATCAGGAATTTCTGTGGTTAATTAAGCGAAGCTCTTAACGATGAAGTAGTGATCCTGTTTTTGGCCATTAACATCTACTATATGCACCCGATAGGCGATGCGGCTTTCCGGTAAATATTTATAAAAAGCTATATCTACAGCCTGGGTATCTTCGCCAAGTCTTTCGTGATTAAGGTGATTATCACTGTCTTCCCGTTCACTCCTCTCGATGGCCCGGTATTTTTTGGCAGTGATTTTTTCAAAAACAGGGCTGGAAGCCAAATAAAAAGCTTTCAATTGTTTCCAGTAGTCTTTGATGCTGTTTGACTGTATGTATTCGCCAGACATATTTACTTGCTAGGATTTGTTTTAATTCTAAGAGATTTTTTGCTAAAGTAAATGCAAAAGAAAATTTAACTTTTTATTATGACTGCAGAAATAAGAGTTTCTACCAATAATTTCCAATATGCCAAATGGTATAAACGTGTGGGCGCATTGGTTGTGGATATGCTGATTGTTAATTTGATTTTATTACTGATTTTACCAGGAAGTGTCAGATTATTTTATCTTTTGTCTGCTGGAAACTTTGCTGAATTGCCGGGTTATTTTATGACTTTGGATGGAATAATGTTCTGGGTATTTCCGATGCTTTATCTCATCGTAATGCAAGGGCTGATTTCCAGGACTTTTGGTATGATGCTCATGAAAACCAAGGTTGCTGATGCCAATGGTAAAAGTATTTCCTGGTTTGTGGCAATTTTTCGGACTTTTGCCTATATGTTATCGGGAATTATTTTGGGACTGGGATTTTTGCCGATTTTGTTTACACCGAAAAAGCAGGGTTTGCATGACAAACTGACCAAAACTTTTGTGATTATGAAGAAATAATTATTTCCAGATTCTCTGTTTGTTGATTTCTTCCTTATCCCGAAAAGCCTTTTCCAGGTCCAGCTGATATTTGTTGGCAATGGCAAAAACATACATCAATATATCGGCCAATTCATGTTGGAGATTTTCCTGCTGTTCACGATTGGCATCAGATTTTATGCTGGTGTATTTACGACAGGCTCGAGCCAATTCTCCACATTCTTCCATCAAAAGCATCAGTAAATCCTGAATGGTTTCGTCTTTGAAACCTCTTTCTTCTATCATATCGCGCACATACTGCTGATAATCCTGAAGAGTTGGGTTGGCTTTTAAATGGAGTTTGGACATATTAGAAATATTTATTGGATTTACTTTCCAGGTAAATGGTCATTAGTGCTGCTATCAGGGCCAGATCATGAACAGTGGTGGCATTGATACCACTGGCTACCAAAGCGGTAATAAGATGAATTATACCGATTAAGGCTACCAGCCATAAAAAAGCATCTACCAAAAGTAATAAGCCCACCAATAAATCCAAACCGGCTACAGCATACATAATCGGGTGCTGAAATTGTCCAAAAGCATTTTGAGCCCAGGGCAGCATACTACTGAACCATAAAGCTGGATTTTGCAGGATAAGTATACCTATCCACAAAAAAGTAATGCCCAGACCTACTCTCAGAATGTGATAACTATAATGTTTCATAGATTTTAGAATACTCCGCTAAATAAAATGATAATGGCCATGGTGAGTACTGTGCCGGCTGAGGCCAAACACCAGAAACACCAGGCTTTAATTACTTTCCACTGGAGATAAAAGAAATAAGAAGAAAGTAGAATACCAATACCAACCATTAATTTCAGGATGATTCCCCAGATTTCCAGAGGTTGAATTTCCAATACAAAAAAGGCCGAAATAACTGAAACAGAAAGATAAAATAATAATCCCATAATATCATTATGGACGAGGCCAAACAGTTTATTGTATTTGCTGTCTAAAACTTTTGTACAGCCTTTACCGATAATACAGACAGGATGTTCGGAAGCTTTTCTTTTTCTGATCAAATAAGTTGTTTCACTTATACCAAAGGCGGCCAGGGTAAAAAGTAAGGCATAAATGGTTGCGGCGTATGGATCGGTCATGTGATATTTGTTTAATTTGGTGCGCCGTGAGGGGTTCGAACCCCCGACCCTCGGTTCCGAAGACCGATGCTCTATCCAGCTGAGCTAACGGCGCAAAGCAGCGATATAGTAGCCGATTGAGTGATATTTGTCACCATAAAAAAGTACAAAAAAGCCCGCCATTCGGCGGGGCTTTTTACTTGAATAATTGAGGATTTAGGATTTCTTGCTGTGAGCTTTATTGTACCAGTCAACCAGTATTGGGGAAGCGATGAAAATAGAGGAGTAAGTACCGACGATAAGACCGATTAAGAGTGCCAGGTTGAAACCTTTGATTGATTCTGGTCCAAAGAGAACGAGAGCCAAAAGGGCCAGAGCGGCTGTCAATGAGGTGTTGATAGAACGGGCCAGAGTTTCATTGACGGCTTCATTGGTTAATTCGCTGAAAGTTTTATCTTTGGCCGGAGAGCGGAGTTTTTCACGTAATCTATCCAGTACTACGATGGTGTCATGAACTGAGAAGCCCATAACGGTCAAAATGGCTGTGATAAAGAGTGCGTCGATTTCCAGGCCCATGGTCAATCCGAGTACAACGTAAATACCGATTAAAACTACTGTATCATGTAATAAAGCGATAATAGCGGAGACGCCGAATTTCCATTTGCCTACTGAGGCTGGCACTTTGCGGAAAGCAAAAGCGATGTAGAGAATGATGGCAATGGAAGCAAATACAATGGCAATAAAGGCTCTGTTACGCAGAGATTCGCCGATAGTTGGTCCAACTGATTGGAAACGCTTTTCTTCCAAATCACCATGTTTGGCTCTGAGATCTTTTAAAATCAAATCATGATCTTCAGCAGAAATATCTCTGGATTTGATGATAAAGGTCTCACCAGTAGAAACGATATGAATTGTCCCAAGGTCAAGTTTGCTTGTTTCCGAGCTGACTACTGGTTGCTTTGGATCAGTGGAATTAGCGGTTGGAGTAGTGTTGGCAGATGTTGTTTCTGTAAACGGAGTAAGGTTGCGTGCTTTGTTAATTTCTTCTTCGATTTCATGAATGCTCTTATTCAGATCTTCTGAAGAGATTTGATTAGCGAATTTGAGTTCCATCAAGCTACCACCTGTGAAATCCAAGCTTGGTTTCAGACCGAAAGTGAATAAAGCAATGATAGAGAGAACAACCGTTACAACGGATATTCCGTAGAGAATTGCACGATTCTGAATGACAGGGAGCAATTTATCTGATTTACGTTTTGGACGGCCAAAGAAACCTTTGATATTACCAAGTTTACTGTTCATGGTTACAGAGAGGAGAACTCTGGTAACTGAAATAGCTGAGAACATTGATACCAAAATACCGGCAGCCAGGTTGAAGGCAAATCCCTGAATGATCGAGCTGCCAAAGTAGAACAGAATGGCACAGGTAATTAGAGATGAGAAATTAGAGTCTTTGATGGAATTCCAGGCACGATCGAAACCTACGGTAACGGCTGAATCAACTGGACGGCCATCACGGAGTTCTTCTTTAATTCTCTCAAAAATCAGAATATTGGCGTCAACAGCCATACCGATAGAAAGGATTACACCGGCTACACCTGCAAGTGTCATGACAATGGAAGTGGAGAGTAGGAAGGAAACGAAGAAGAGAATGAAACAGCTGAGTACCAGGGCAATTAATTTTTCCGGGCCTGATTCTTTGCTGTTGAGAACCCGATAAACGATATAGCCAAAAATTGCTACAGAAATACCCAATGATAATGGCAGTGGCAGTGAACATTTGATCAGGAAGATCAGAATTGCTGTATAAATAGCCAAGGCTATGGTGGCGATGAAACCAGCCAATCGATAATAGAAAATCATGAACAGAGCGATGATACCAAAGCCAATAAGTCCGGCCCAGAGAGAACTGTCGAGAGCGTTTTGACCAAGTGAAGCACCGATATTGTATTGGCCAACCAGCAGAATAGGAGCAGGGATAGCACCAGTATTCAGGTCGCGGGCTAATTCTTCAGCTTCTTTGATGGTGAATTGTCCGGTGATAACGGCTGTTCCACCAACGATTTTTTGATTTACATTAGGAGCAGAGATGAGGTTGCCGCCTACGAAGATGGCCAGCGGTTTATTGATATTTTTGCCGGTTAAATCTTCAAATAATTTGGCACCTTCTGAATTGAAAGAAATAGCCACGTGAGGTTGATAGAGCTGATCGAATTGTACTTCAGCTCTTTGGAAATATTTACCGTTTAGTTCAGTGGCCTGCCATTGATCGTCAACGTTGTTATAGAAAAGTCGGGCGTATTTGATCTGATCGGCTTTTTCAGTGGTGTTTACTGGTTCTTTGATTTCCAATAATTTAATCAGGTGATAACCAAAAGGTGATTTGATAGGAGCACTTACATCGCCTATTCTGGTTATCTCATTGGCAGCTTTGACATATTCACTGGCAAATTGTTTATCATCAGCAGCGATATAGGTGTCGATGACACCTCCCTGATCTTTGTTACTTGAATCATCTGAATATTGTTTGGCTAAACTGTCGAAAGTATTTTCCGGTTTATTTTCTTTTAATTTGTTAACAATTTCATCAGCCAGCTGTTTGGCTTCTTCTTCTGATCTGGTTACTTTGGTATCAGCACCTGAAGCGCCTTTGAAGGCAATCAGAATGTGGGCAGTTTTTACTTTTCGTGGTTCATTGATGGCTTTATCGACAGTTTGTTTGTCGATTAATTTAACAATGTTATAACCATTCATCTGTACTACGGAGCCAGTAGCATCCAATGCATATTCACCGTCTGATTCAAGTAATTTGTCTGATACCTGTCCTTTTTCCAGAGTGAAGAGAGTATCAGCGAGACTGTTTGGAAGGGCTTCTTTATACTGCCAGTCATTTACTTCATTGTAATAAACTTTGCCAGGATTTGATTGTTGTTCGCCTTCACCGAATACGTTGAAATCTTCAGTAGTTTTTGCTGTTGCCAGAGCTGCTTCAGCTTTGGTTTTGATTTCTTCGGCATAAGCAGGATCTGGAGTGTCTCGTCTTTCTTTGAATTCCAATTGAATGGTTTTACCTACGGTTTCTTTGGCCTGGTCGAGATCTTTGATACCGGCAAGTTCAACTATAATATGGGTTTCTTCACCTACCTGTGATGGATAAATATTTGGTTCAGCTACACCGAGTCCGTTAACTCTTTTCTGAATTACTGTAATAATACCTTCCACAATGGCTGAACGGTCTTTTTCAGGGACATTTCTGAGATCCACTTTATAGTCGAGTTGTGAACCACCCTGCAAATCAAGTCCGAGATTTACTTTTTGCTCATAAATTTCTTTGGGCAGGAAAGGGAGCAGCTGTTTCTGTAATTCCCCCGGGAGATTGTAAAAACCAAGTAGAACAGCAACCAGTATAATTAGTCCTGACTGCAATAGGCGATTATTTCTCATAAAGGTAAAGTTATTTTGATTTAATTGTTATTTGATTTATTATTTTGGGCGAGTTTGGCATCCAGTTTAAAATTGTTGCCTTTTCCTGATCTGCCATAGTCATAAGCAAGTTTTACAACATCGTCCAGTTCAGGTGTGGATACTTCAAAGATGATGGAGTCTTCAATGCCCTCTACGCGGTGGATAGTATATGGATATATATCAAATTTGTCACCTGGATTTAAGATAATCTCTTGCAATTCATCTTCCTTGAGTCCAAAAGTTAATTTTACTTTGCCGCTGAATAGATATTGGGTTTCAGATTTTTTCTCATGATATTGCAGAGAAAGACGGGCTCCCTGATTTACATAAAGTAGTTTGCCGGCATAATTTTCTGTTTGGGCAAACCAGATTTCTTTGCCCCAGGGTTTGAGTACCTGTTGGATGGGTAATTGTTCATTCATAATAGTTCGGGATGGGAATTTTTGATTTCTTCAATTAATTTTTTGATGTTATGGCTTTGATCTTTTTTGCAAACCAGTAAAGCGTCTTCAGTATCGACTACAATGATGTCTTCCAGTCCGATAGTGGCTATAACTTTTTTATGAGGTGCATAAATCAGCGAATTTTTTGAATCAAGGCTAATGACATGACCTTTATGAACATTGCCGGTGCTGACTTCTTCATCAGATAATTCACTCCAAATTGATTCCCAGGTACCAATATCATTCCAGCCCAGGTCGGCCGGTATGATGCGCAC
>JADLFY010000046.1 GCA_020849575.1 Candidatus Peregrinibacteria bacterium | reverse complement strand
TTGGAATCATATTGGCTGGTCGCACATCTAATTCCGCCCTATTTCTGTCAACATCAGCCAGTATGACATTTTTGGGCACTTCAATTACACTGGATTTTGGTGTCAGAACGAGCGTTGCACCAGGCAAGGCAATATAAGAAATTGCCATCAGTAAAAGCACACTTATCCCCACCAGCCCAAATAAAGCTTTCCTATTTGGAGCAATCAGTACCAGCGATTTATTATTGGAATTATCTTTTTTTCTGGCATTCAAATTGGCATTTCCTCCGACTGACTTTTTGGAAAGTGTAATATTTTTTGGAATCAGATGAAGTTTTTCTCCCGTTCTCTTTACCAGATCAGAAATAGAGAATTTCTTTTCATCCCTACGGCTTGGAGAATCTTCATTCAAACTATTCACTGATGCTTTCAACGGAGTAATTTCATTCTCAGTGCTTTCCTTGAATTTTCCGGAAATAAGTGATGGATGTTCATGTCCTTCCAATTTGTCAAAAACTTCCAGTCCAACTCTTTTCGCCAGATTAAGACCGGTTGAATCATTGGTCACAATAAAAATCTTTTTATCCAGATCTTCCGCTTTTCTTTTTAGTATTTTTAAATTGATGGCACTTTGAAATAAAACCGCTCTTTGCGGCACCACCAGATAAATATTCTTGAACCTGAGTTTGCTTAGCTTGTCATATATGGCCGTTACTTCATCATCAATTTCCAGATAAAGTATCTTTTTGGCAGGTCTGGCTTTCGGTTTTTTGACTTCAGACTCAGCTTTAACCGATATTTTTCTTTTTTGCATTGCCATATTAAATTTGCATTAAGCGAACTACTTTTTTCAGTAATTTGGCTAAAATTTGTTCTTCTCCAATATACTCTAGGCCGATATTGGCCAAGGCCATAGTCGGCACATCTACAGGAGTTTTTAATAATTTGGTTTCATCTACTATATTGCTGATCATTTTCGGTTCCAGGAAACTGATTGACGGTTTTTTGGTAAATGGAAGCTGTTGAGTCCAGTCGCGGCTTTCCATAACTTCTTTGATTTCCGGTAATAATGAGCCTCCTCCACACAGATAAACTTTAGAAGGCAAAATATCGATTTTCTCCATTTCCGCCAATGTCAGTGCTACTCCTGATATCCATACCTCACAGTCACTTTTCATTGCTTCACGCACAATACGATGAGATTGTTTTTCCAGTTTTTCATTGGAATAGGCCAATTTAATTTTTTCGGCATCCTCAAAGCCAACTGACAGAGCCTGAGCCAATCTTTTGGTGAAAGTTCTTCCGCCCAAAGTGAACATTTTAGTCCCTTCCACACTGCCATTGCTGACCACTGCTAAATCAGTAGTACCGCCACCAATATCCACAAAAATTGCACTGAGATTTCCACCATCTTCATGAGTCAAACATCTGGCCAAAGCATATGGTCCTGCTGTAATCGCCAATAAATCCAAGTCCAGCTCAGCCGCAATAGTTTGTAATGATCCATAATGCACCAGGGGAGCAAAGGCATTAAAAATACTGATAGTCACTTCCTTACCCTGGAAACCCAGTGGATTGGCTACTTTATAACCGTCAATTCTCACATCCACAATTGCTGCATTAACCAGTTTAATATCAATTTCATTGTAACCAGTTTCAAAAGCCATTTCCGATCTCACTTCATCAAAAGCTTTCCATTGAACTTTGTGCACAATATTTTTCAGCTCGGCTAAATCAATTTTGGTATCAGGTTCACGGCGGGTATAGGAAATAGTCGTGGTTGATCCTTTAACCAATTCACCGGCAATGCCCATAATCAGCTGATCAGAAGAAACTCCCGCCATTTTCTCGGCTATTCTGATGGCTTCATTGCAATTATTGATTACTGAAGCTATGTCGGTAACGGCTCCACTGGACATATCGACCAGCCTTTGTTTTTGCCGGCCAACACCCAATATCCTGGCTCTATCTCCTTCTGCAGAGCAGACCAGTGCTTTCACTACTTCGGTACCTATATCCAGGGTAATAAAAAATTTCCCTCCAGCTTGCTTTTGTATTTTCTTAAAAAATCCCATTTAATTTAAAGTCAACTTTTTGTTTATCTTTTGAGCCATAACTGCCAATCCGAAAATCACAAACATATTAGTGGCGGGGCTCTCCATGGTCAAGAAAAAAGCCTTGAGATTGAGCTAATAACCTCGCTTAATTCTACGAATGGTTTCTACTACAAAATTGAACCAGTATTTCCAGGTAATTGGCAAATCCTGACAATGTAGTATTGGCCTGCCATACCCACCAAAACCTTTCTTGAAGAAACTCAGGCCTGCCCAGGGATGTTTTGGGGCATTATCAACTACTCCCCAAAAATTATAATGTGGCATGCCTCTGCATTTAGCTTCTTTGATAGCCTCCCATTGAATCAGATAAGAGGAGGGAATTTTATTGAATTCAGAAAGAGAAGCTCCATGATGATAAACACCTTCTGGTCCAAAAAACATACTTCCTGCTCCGGCAATTGGCTTGCCCTCATGTTCAACTATATAAATTTTCACCTCATCTTTCGGACCAAACACTTTTAACTGGGATTCCAGATAGCTCCATGGATAAGGAACAAAATGTTGTCGACGGGAGGTTTCTTCATGAATTTCATAAAACTGTTTCAGTAACTCCATTGTTGCTCCACTTTTCACCTCTATCTGCATTTTTTCTGCCTGTTTGATACCGTATCTGGTATTTTTACGCATCTCCTTGAGCAATTCTTCTTCTGACTTATTCAGATCCAAAAGCCATAATAATTCCGGATGCATCATATGAACTGGAGCATCTCTGAAACCCATTTCAGCCAGCCATTTTTTATTCTCTTCATTGTCATCAATCAACGGACTAATACGCAAGAAATCAACTTTCAATGTGCCAGCAAGAGTTTTTAAATGCGGCAAAAGAATTTCCATAAGTTTTTTGTCCACCACCGGGTAGGGTAGAAATAAATATCTGCCGCGACGCGCTTTGAAAAGTATGGCCAGCATTGATCCGACAATCTCATTCTGTTGATTTTCAATCAGCATATAAACCGGTTCATTGCCCATTTGAGACTGCATTTCTCCATATCCGAAAGATTGCAGGAATGAACGCTTTTCCAGAGTCAGGCAGTTTTGACCAAGATCATATTCTGACTGATTTTTTGTTAATCTAATTTTGAGCATATTTTAATAATTTTTTCTAAATCGCTATCAGTGACACCCTGATGGGTAGGTAAATTGACAATTTTTTGGCAGATTTTTTCAGTCTGGGGACATTCACCATCCAGATAATAACTTTTTTCTTTGTTAATTCCAGGCGGCGCCACTGGTACAGTATACCAGTCGCCCAAAATAATTCCCTGAGCTTTGGCAGCAGCCATTAATTTGGCAGATTCTGCTACTTCTATAGGGAAACGAAGCCAGATTGCGCCAGCATCTTGCTTCGGCAATTTCAGCCCTGGGATATTGGCTAAACTTTGAAAATATCTCTTGGCAATTGCTTTTCTACGGGCATTGAATTTCTCCAACTGTGAGAATTGCACCAAAGCCACTTTAGCCAAAGCATTTGGCAGACGGGTAGGGAAGGGCTTTATCAATTTACCAGCCTTTTCCGCTGGTGTAACCTCAAAATTAATCAGCTTCAATTTTTGTGCAGCCAACATGGTCAATTTACCAATTTGAATTCCATATAAAAATTTGGCTTTGGAACAAACTACGGGATGATAGAGATATTGAAAAATTTTCCCCTTGGGCATTTCTGCACACTTGGTAATTTCATGATCTACTGCTTCAGCATAAATTTTATTATTAACCACTACCATACCCCCACTTACACAGGAAATGACTTTCGACCTGCCCAAACTAAAAAAACTCACATCCCCAAAAGTGCCAACTTTCTTACCCTGATATTCCGCACCCATGGCATGGGCACAAT
>JADLFY010000045.1 GCA_020849575.1 Candidatus Peregrinibacteria bacterium | reverse complement strand
TTCCACTTCATGCTGGGTAGAAAGTGCACATTTGGCTTTCTCCGAAGCGCTCTTAATACGTTGCAGAGCGATCGGATCTTTGGCTAAATCCATGCCAGTGTCTTTTTTGAATTCGCTGATCACCCAGTCCATGATTTTGCTGTCGAAATCATCGACACCAAGGTTAGTGTCACCGTTGGTAGAAAGTACTTCAAAAACTCCGTCCCCAAGGTCTAATATAGAGATGTCAAATGTACCTCCACCGAGGTCAAATACGGCGATTTTCTTGTTACTGCCTTTTTTGTCCATACCATAAGCGAGGGCAGCGGCGGTTGGTTCATTGATAATACGTTTTACATCGAGACCAGCAATTTTACCGGCATCTTTGGTGGCCTGTCTTTGTGAATCGTTAAAATAGGCGGGTACGGTGATGACAGCTTCAGTAACTGGTTCACCAAGATAAGCTTCAGCATCAGCTTTGAGTTTTTGTAAAACCATGGCAGAAATTTCTGCAGGGACGCGGGATTTGCCATCAAGCATGATTTCAGCTTCGCTGTTTTTACCTTTAACTACCTGATAAGAAACTCTTTTTACTTCGTCCTGGACTTCGTCAAATTGACGGCCCATAAAACGCTTGGCAGAGTAGATGGTGTTTTGGGGATTGGTGACGGCCTGGGCTTTGGCAATATTACCTACAAGTCTTTCATTATTTTTGATTGCTACCACAGAAGGAGTGGTACGCATGCCTTCGGCATTGGCGATTACTACAGCTTCATTACCTTCCATAACTGCTACGCAGGAGTTGGTTGTACCCAAGTCTATTCCAATTATTTTAGGCATAAGATATTGTTTAAAATTTAATTTTATATTGTCAGCTGCCACGAATTTTACTTTTTACGGGAATGAGGCAGGGGTTCTTAGCACTCATGATTTTAGAGTGCTAATGATTGATTGTCAAGAATTTTATAGAGGGGATTGAGGGCTGGCTTCCGCTGCTGTTTGGCCATTGCCAACCACTACTTTGGAGCGGCGGAGGACGCGGTCAGAGAGTTTGTATCCTTTTTCCAGAGAACGGATTATCTGGTCGGCTGTACCATTTTCTGTCAGTACTGCTTCGTGTAAATTGGGGTCAAAATTCCCTTCAGTATTGATGGTTTCCAGTCCTCTGTCAGTCAGAAGGTTTTCCAGCTGTTTGGCGGTAGCCAAAATACCTTCGGCCCAGTTGCGGGCAGTGGGGTCTTCGGGCAAATGCGTGAGGGCGCGGTCGAGATTGTCTAAGATTGGTAAAATATCGCTGATCAAGGTTGCATTGGCATAAATTACAAATTTGGATTTTTCTTCTTCAGAGCGTTTTTTGAAATTTTGCAAATCGGCCAAAGCATGCTGACTGATGGCAGTGAGTTCGGCTAATTTATTTTTGGTTTCTTCTAATTCAGTTTGCAGGGTGGTGAGGTCGATTGAGTCATTTGAATTGGAATCGGCTACTGGGTTGGTGCCGGGGTTTTGATCGTCTTGAAACATTGCTTGGTTAAATTAATTTTTTGATTTGTTCGAGTACGGCTCTATTGAAAGCGTAATTGGTACGTGTGGGGGCGAGTAATCCGATAATGCTGTGATGTCCCATATATTTAATAGTAGTGACCATCAGAGTGCAGCTTTGAATTTCGGGGAGAATATTTTCTTTGCCAATGAAAAATTGAATATTTTCGTTGATATTGAGTTCTTTCAGAATATTCAAGAAGCGATCATTGCGTTCAAAAACCTCAATTACCTGGCTGGCCCGATTGGCATCAGCAATAAATTCTGGCTGACGGATAATATTGGATAAGCCGATATAGAAGGTGCGTGGATTGTCCGGAACTGTAGCGAAGCTTGCTACCTGGGTGACATGGGAGAGCAGGGCGACTATGTCATAGATTTTTTCTTTGACCTTTTTCATCTGCATGTCTTTTTGTCCCTGTTCGATAGCCAGTTTGGCTTCTTTGGTAGCTTGTTCGTAATCCTGAAGTTCTTCCACATATAAGCGATAACCAAGGTCGGTTGGTACGCGACCAGCGGAAGTATGTGGTTGATAAATCAGGCCTTCTTTTTCCAGAGAGGCCATATCATTGCGAATAGTGGCCGGACTGACTTGAAAATTATAACTGACTAAAATCGTGTTGGAGCCAACCGGTTCAGCGGTTTCGACAAAATGTTTAACAATGGCTTTGAGTACCTCTAAGCGGCGGTCCATATTAAGGCAAAATAGTATTTAGCAGTGGGGATTATACAGTGCTAATACTGATTTTGGCAAATGTTAAAGTGGTCGCTGATCCCAGATTTTTCTGAGCGAAGTTTAGAGCTTGTCAGCAATTAATTTTACCATTTCTACGGTACGGTTGGAGTAACCCCATTCATTGTCATACCAGGCAAAAACTTTGACCATACGTTTTTCCATGACCAGCGTAGAAAGTGCATCGATGATGGAAGAGTGAGGGTCTTTTTTGAAATCAACTGAAACCAGTGGTTCGTCGCTATAGGACATAATACCTTTTAGGGAGGAATTACTGGCCTCTTTGAGTATGGCATTTACTTCTTCTGCAGTAGTGTCTTTTTTGGATTGAAAAGTAAAATCAGTAAGTGAAACTACCGGAGTTGGTACGCGAATGGAATGGCCATTGAGTTTACCTTTGAGTTCAGGAATTACTTCGGCAACTGTGACGGCCGCGCCGGTGGTGGTAGGGATAATTGATTGGGCTGCGGCGCGGGCGCGGCGGAGATCCCGGTGTTCGAGATCCTGCAGGCGCTGATCATTGGTATAGGAGTGGATAGTGGTCATCAAACCGTGTTCAATGCCAAGTTTTTCATTGAGGATTTTGACACTTGGGGCCAGACAGTTTGTAGTGCAGGAAGCATTAGAAACGATATGGTGTTTGGCCGGATCATACTGCTCCTGATTGACGCCCATTAGCAGAGTAATATCTACTCCTTTGCCTGGTGCCGAGATAACTACTTTTTTGGCACCGGCGGTTAAATGTTTGGAAGCATTTTCACGATCAGTGAAAATGCCGGTACATTCTATTACTATATCTATGTTTAAATCTTTCCAGGGAAGTTTGGCGGGATCTTTTTCTTGTAAGTAAATGATTTTTTGATCGCCTACCGTAATAGAATTATCATCTTCGCAAGTGACAGGGGTTTCCAGTGTGCCATAATTGGAATCATATTTGAGCAGATGGGCGGTAGTTTTGTTATCGCCAATATTATTTACAGCAACGATATTGAGCGGGCTGCCTTTTTCCAGATTTACACGGAAAACCTGGCGACCGATACGTCCAAAGCCGTTAATGGCAATTCTAGGTTGATTGGGCATTTTTTTATTTTGTTAATTTTTCTATATTTTACCATGTTTTCCAGAAATAAGACTATAGCTTTCAGACTTCGCAAGAGGTTTGTGCAAAAATTTTGAACTGTTTTGATCAAATTCTTTGACACTTTGATTTTGGCGCTATACATTGGGGTTGTTCACTATGTTCAAAAAACTTGAACGATATTGAGTAGAACTTTTGAACACAAAACAAAAATTACATTAATGGATCAAGA
>JADLFY010000044.1 GCA_020849575.1 Candidatus Peregrinibacteria bacterium | reverse complement strand
TTTTTAGCAATATCCAAAATCAATTGATCACTTTCATCCAACTGAAACTGCAGAGTTTTATTACCTTCTTTGGCATTATATGCGCTATAGAATCTATCGTTAAATTCAGCCACATCTTCAACTTTAAAGTTAAGTCTATAATCAGTCTTGACCCTATCTTTATGCCCTTTTTCACTAAGAATATCTGATAATTCATGTAAAGTTTTATCAGCAATATTTTCAACATCCAGGCATGGTCCAAAGAACTGCAGTAAACCTGAATGTAAAGCCCTATCACGAGGAGAACAAACCACATAACCCTGATTCAATTTTGGTTCTTTTGTTTTTCCTGCAGCTAAAGCTCCTGCCCTTCCTTTAGCTGTCAAAGGAGCCAAACTATCATTCTGGGCTGTATCTTTCTCATCATGTCTGAACACATGAATGACCAGCTTTGGAGATAATTCTGCCATTTCTTTTTCTTCAAATGATTCTTTCATATATGTCTATAATAGCAGAAAACTACATTTTATGCTATAATACATAGATTTAGTTCTAAAAAGTAACACGTGGCAACAACCCCCATTACCTCAACCCAGGCTCCCCTAGATGCAGGCACCGATGGCTCTACCATCGACTTTGCCAATCTTGGACCTTATATCCTGACCAAATTTATTGAGGTGTTGGAAGCAGCCCTGATCATTATTGTTGGTCTTTTTCTGATTCGTTATGCCAAAAGATATTTACGAAAACTGACCGTCGAACATGAACAGCAAAAAACTGCTCTGAATCTTTTTGAAAAATTGCTGACCGGTTTCCTGATTGTCATCAGTATTACCCTGGCTCTCCGCACCGTGGGTATCGATATGACATTGCTCGTTTCAGTAACCATACTCGGCCTCAGCTATGGCCTACAGGACATTATCAAAAACTACGTTGCTGGTATTCTGATCATGTTCAAATCACCTTTCCGTATCGGTGATACCATCAAAATCAAAGATCACACCGGAAAAGTTGATAAAATCGATTTTCAATCAACCACTCTCCGCACTTTCGATCAGCGCGATGTAACCATTTACAATAGCGATGTAATGACACAGTCCATTGTTAATTTTTCCCGCAGCAATATACGCCGTCTCGATATCGATGTGACTCTCGGATATGGCTCAGATCATGGACGGGCCTTTAAAATTTTTGAAAAAATACTCAGTAGCAATACCAATTTACTCCAGAAACCTTCTCACAAAGTGGTTTTCAAGAAATTCGACGACAATGGCACAACCTTCTCCATCCGTGCCTGGGTAAATTTCCCCTGCAATATTCTGGCCATCAAATCCGACCTGGCCCTGCAAATCTCTCAGGCTTTTGATGAAGCCAATATTTTCATTCCTTACGAAAAATCCATTCAGGCCGAATCAGATTACACCATGACCGAAAAACGTCAGGCCAGAAGCAACAATTTCGGTTTGGACGAAACCTCTCCTGACAACTCCGTCCCGGCGACTTCCCCCAACCCTTTCACTGCTGGAGAAATGATTGATTTCGATGAAGTGGAATAGCTAATAATTGACATCCATATAACCATCTGCTTTAATAGCTCCGCTTTCTCAAGCATTTATCTAAATTTTCTCTATGTCTAATAAGCACGTAAATCATCAACACGGTCTGGTTACCATGAATTCCAGCAGACCAAAATCCAAACTCCGCAAAAGAGCCAATAAAGCCGCTGCCAAAAGCCGTAAAGCTCCTCTACTCACTGCTCTTCATGAAGCCCGCTATGGCAAGAAAGCTGAAAAAGTAAAAGCAGCTCCCAAAGCCAAGAAAACCACCAAGACTACCAAGGCTAAAAAAGCCTAATTCATCCAGATCAAAACATTCCAATTAAACCACCCCGATCGGGGTGGTTTTTAGTTCATTCAATTCTGGCTCAAATCAGCTATTTATGGTAAAATAATAAGATTCCTAAGCAAAATTAAGCAAGGTACATGGATATCAATCAAATTATTTTCCGCTTTGTCATAGCCGGTTTAATCGGAGCAATCATTGGTTTGGAAAGAGAAAAAGCCAAAGAATTAAACAAATCAGCCGGTCCTATCGGTATCAGAACTGAAATACTTACTGGTTTACTTGGTGCCTCAGCTGTTTTGATGAGTCAATATTTTGGGAACTGGATTTTTATTCTGGGCTTTGTGGCTGTGCTTATTTTCAGCTTTTTACCAGTACTACTGGTCAATAATGAAGCCAATGGCAGTTACAAAACCTCCATCAGCACGGTCATTGTTTATTTAATGGGAGCTCTGGCCTTCCTTGGACAAATGCAGGTCGCCCTGGCCATAGCCATCATTACTACTTTTGTACTCTCGATCAAATACACCCTGCACAAATTCATTTATGGAATTTCCTATACAGAAATTATCGATGCCGCCAAATTCGTTATTATTGCCTTTATCATTCTGCCTTTTTTACCAAATTTAGCCTACGATCAGCAGATTCTCGGTTTCTTTGAACCGGTCAGTCTTATTCAGGCTTCCAATGATACTGCCACCAATATTATCAACCCCTATCGCATTTGGTTATTGATCGTGATCATCAGTGGTCTGAATTTTCTCGGCTATATTTTGGTTAAAATATTTGGCCGCG
>JADLFY010000043.1 GCA_020849575.1 Candidatus Peregrinibacteria bacterium | reverse complement strand
TGGTAAAATTTCTGGTGTGGTTAAATTCGGTATTTTCGTGGCCTTCAATGGTTTGGAAGGTTTGGTACACATTTCTGAAATTGCCTGGGGACATGTCAAGAATCCATCTGATTATGGAAGACTGGGTGAAGAAGTTAAAGTTATGGTTATTGGTATTGAAGGAGACAAAATCTCTCTCTCAATGAAGAGATTAACTGAAGATCCATGGTTGGAAGCTGCCAAAAACTATAAAATTGGTACAATTATTGAAGGTGAAATCAATCGTGTTACTCCATTCGGTGCCTTCATTAAACTCAGCGATGATATTAATGGTTTAATTCACGTCACTGAAATTTCTGCTGAAAAGGAAGTTAAAGATCCTTCAGAAGAACTTAAGGTTGGTGACAAAGTGAAAGCTAAAGTAATTGCTATTGAACCTGATGAACACAGAGTAGGTCTATCTATCAAAGCTTTGACTGATGATGGCAGTGCTGAAAAGAAAGTAGCTAAAAAATCCAAGAAATCAGAAGATGCTGAAGAAACAGAATCTGAAAAGAAGGAAGAAAAACCTAAAAAGGTAGTAAAGAAAAAGGCTGCGAAGAAAGATGAATAATAGATTGCCCCGGCGAATGCCGGGGCTTTTTTTGATTAAATAGTTAGCTTAAGCAAGGCGGGTGTGCGCAAAGAGACAGAGCGAGTGAAATGAAAGTCAACTCAAGCCATGCGGGTAGTGATCGGGGTTTCACCTCCGGTATGGGCATGCAAGAAACCGTTTCTGGTAACAGTTCCATTATGGTCAAAATAACTAAGGGTGGTTAATTTGATACGACCATTTAAAGCGGTAATGGTACTGGACACCGGATTTTGTTCCAGAGTGCTGAATTGAATTCCGAGAGAAGTTAGGTCAGATACTAACATAGCTTGTTTCTCAGCAATTTGCGGTGTACCAGTAATATTGGCCAAAGTGGCTGAGGGATTATTGATCAACCAATTTCTGATTTTTTGTCCATGTGATATGCCATTATAAGCATAGAGACAGTCATAGAGATTCAAACTGGCAACTGAGGAAGGAATTTCTGAAAAGTTATTAATCATATTGAAAATGTATGAACCTCCTCCACTATGTGCATCAAAGGAAATCCCCAATGGGCTAGCCCCTGTTGCCGCTTCCACCTGGCCTCTGATGGCATTATTAATGTCATTTACATTGAGTGGATTGGCTGAAAGAAAATTAGGCCATTTGCCGTTATTGGGTGATACATAAGCAATGACGATGTTTTTGTCAGCGTGATTGGCGCGAAGTGTGGCAGATTGTCTTTCTAAAAGTTTGGATTCGGAGAAAGAACTGGCGCCGTTAGGTGTGGCGAAAATAACCAGTTCATAGGGTTTGTTGGTATCGTAGTCGGCACCGTAATCAATTGAAGCAGTGACTTTACCCCCTTCCAGATTGATGGTTTCAAAAGTGCTGCTTAAGCGTTCAGGCTTTTTTTTTGAGCCTCGGGGTCTTGTTCCCATAATTCAGTGGCCTGGAACTTTCCTACTTCGCCAGTGGATTCTTTTTTATTGTGCTCAGTAAAAATGGCTGTATAGGTTTTGCCGTTAAATTCCACGGTTTTCTTGGTACCATAGGAAGCTCCACTGGAAATGAATTCCTGATTGAGTTTTGTAGCGAATTCTCCCAATTCTGCCGAGTAAGTGGCCGGCTTCAATCCCTCATGAGAATATTTGGCCCCGTCAACTGAAGATGGTTTTTGATCAGGAGATATTGGTTCACCCAAAACCTGTTGAATGGCTTTGGCCATAACATCATATCCTTCTGGATTAAGATGGACGCCGTCTGGTGCCTTGTATGCTGGAGCTAGGCGATTACTATCTGCATCGTCAGCCAGACCGCCTTCAGAAACTTTTTTATGAAGTGGAATGATTTTATAAGGGCCTTCTGCTGAACCGGTTAAGGATTCGATTTGCTGATTTAACCACAAACGTTTTTGATTTTTGGCTTCGTAATCAGTTTTGAGTGTCTGATAATTGGACTCCCCAAATGGTGGGATAGTACAATTAAAAACTTTCATATTGTATTTTTTGGCAATGGCCCAAATTTCCTGATAGTTTTTGAGAATGTCTTCCTGAGGTCTGGCTATATCATTGGTACCACCGTTAATAAGCAGACTTTCATTGCGGTATTTTTCCAAAGCACCACTTTGATCCATGCCCTGCATTTCTTTTAACATTACGGCAACCGGTTTACCAACTTTGGCAAATTTTTCTATCTGATTGGCACGGATTTTGTTTTCCACGCCGGTCATCAGAGAATCGCCAATAATTAAGAGTTTATTTACACCTTCTGAGGCAACTTCTTTGCCCGCTGTTCCAGTTTCTACAGGTGCCGAACTTGGTCCTGGACCAGCAGAGCCAGAGGGTGCTTCAGCTCCACCTGAGGAAGAGCCTTTACCGCCGCCATAACCCATTCCACCTCCCCCGCTGCTTGGCACGCCTCCACCCAAAGTCTTTTGGCCACCAGGTAGGTCACCAGCCAGACTTGGAGCTGGCTTTGGTCCAAATTGAGCAGCAAATCTGTCCAAACTACTGGAGAATTGTTCTGGTCGATTGTCCAAAGGTGTCAAAGCATAGGCAGCTCTGGGATCGCGGGCTACTGCTTCATTGTATTTAACAAGTGCGTCAGAAAGTTTTTTGGCATTGGTCTCATCGGTCATATGCAAAATTAATTCTGGCCTATTTAATTTCAAATCTTTAAATTTGGGATCTTTGGAATATTCACCTTGAAGTTTTTCCAAATTGCCAATCAAAGTTTCCATGGTTTTAACTTTTTTACCATCAACTTTTGTTTCACCTTCTGGAGTTTTCAATGTAACTATGACTGTATTACCCAGATCACCCTGACGTTTTTTCATTTCCTCAACGAATTTGGCATGATCAAATTTGGACGGATCATCCACGTAATTGAACAAATAAGTAGTTTTGGCGTTTGGATCTGGTTTTTCAGGTAAAATCATTTTGCCTTTAATTTTCAGATCACCAAAAGTGAAAGGCTGTTCGACAGTGCCATTTGGATTAATTTTGGCTTGTTTTTGATCAAATTTTAATCCCGAAAAAGTCTGAGGGATTTCCGGAAGTTTCTTGGCTCCTTCAGGCATAGGCCGCTTTTCGTCCAAAGCCTGCTTTTTTCCTGAATCAATAGCGGCTGTTTTGGCCTTTTTTCTGGCTTCATCAATAGCACCACCGGCTAATTTATCCATTTTTTCCTTGTCAGTGCCACCCAGTTCTGGCGCCTTTTCATTAGCTTTAAAGACAAGTCTTTTGGATAAAAGCCCTCCTAAATTTAAATTATTTAGATGGAGATTCATTGGCTTCAGTTAAACCTTTTTTCTTGGCAATTGCCCAGCTTAAAAAATTGATACTTTCTCCTCCTACAAATTCCTGATATTGACCGTTTCTGTTCATGACAAATTTGACCTTTTCCCCAAAGAAATCTTCTTCATGTTCAACTTGTTCTCTAGAGCTTTCAGCAAGTTTAGACTTGAGCAGGTCGATGATTTGCTGGTAACGAGCTCTTTCTTCTTCGATGGGGGTGAGTTTTACATCCAATTCTTCCTTCAATTCCAATCTGGCTGAAAAGCTTTCCCGTACTGCCTGGCTAACCTTATCGAGGTTTTGGGCTTCTTTGTCAGCTAAATTCTCTTTGGAATTCT
>JADLFY010000042.1 GCA_020849575.1 Candidatus Peregrinibacteria bacterium | reverse complement strand
GAAATTGCTGAGTGATCGTGAGGATATCTGTCTGATTCTCTATACTTCTTCACATATGGATAAAGCGATTTTATACAGAGAAAAGTTTGCCCAGTTGGGAATTAATTTTGTTTATATCAACGAAAATCCTGAAGCAGAAAATAGTGCTTATGCCAACTTTGATCAGAAATTTTATTTCAATGTTTTATTTGATGACAAAGCGGGTTTCCATCCACTGAAGGATTGGGAAGTGGTCTATGAGTATTTGAAAAAGTTGTGGGTTTAGGCTGCTTTAGCGGAAGGGAAGGTTTGCGGTTGGATTATTTTTCCTGGCAGTCAGCAGTGAAATCTATATAAATGTCTGTACCGCTGATTTGGAATTCGTAGCCGTTAGAATCATAATCGATGGAAGCGACAGCGCTAGCTGGAGCGCCAAGTTCGATGGCTCGGTCCCAGAATTTTTTGAAATCGCAGGTGGGGGCGGGGATGATTTCTGAATATGGTTCGCCAATGGGATTGGAAACACTTTTTTCCATACCCTGATGTATATAATTTCCCTTAAAGTTATAGGCTCCACCAATGCGGCTCATATAGCGGGTTTGACCAGGGGTTTGAATGGTGACACGCACTGGCTCATACCAGTTACCATCTTTTGATCCGCCAGCTCCAATAGGAGGAGCGTTTTCGGGAGGCTGATTTAATTTATTGAAAAAGTCATAAGTAATACTGGCATAGGATGCGCCGTATTTGGTAGTGAGATTGAGTGTGCCGTCAGATTGTACGTATTGAGCGGACAGACTGGTTAACTCGGCATTTTCGCCGGCGAATTTTTGAACTTCTGCATAAGTGGTTGCCACATTGAATTTTTCAAAATCTCCAGGTGGTTTAACGGTTCCCTGGGTGAGGAGATCGCCGACTCCGGGTAAATTTGTACCCCAGCCAAAAGTGAAGGCGCCGACAAAAAATAAAGGTGCGGCGAGTGCTAATATCACTATGCAGCAGGCGCCACGGGCAGCGACACGCCCCATTTTTTCAGCATTGAGTTGGCCGATTGGACCAGTGGGGCCGGAAGAAGGGCCTGAGGATGGGTTGGAACTGGGATTATTTGGTGAAGTGGGGAGAGGACTATTTGAAGACATGATTTTATGGAAAAGATGAGTTTATCTTAGCAGGTTTTGGAATTATTGGCAGGAAAAGTTGGCCGGGTGATTCGTTGGTCGAATTAGTATTGTTTATTGCTTGCTAGAAAGAGATTTTTTGTTATATATTCAGCTCTCTTGTTTTCTTAAAATGGCCAAAAATACTGAAATAACAACTGATGTAGAGGCGCTGCCTGTTTTGAACAAATCTATTTCGCCAATTTGGGTGGAGACTTTTGGCGATCTAGCCACTGATACAAAAACCCAGGCTTTTTTGTCCAAGATTGGAGAGATACCAGAACATCCAAGTTCTCTCGATTGGCAGGGAATTCATGTCAATTTATTGTTAGATGAGAATAGCTCTGCCAGGACGGCTGCAGTGATGTCGTTGGGGAATTGGTTGATGGCTGATTTTACTGATCCGCAGGAATTTTTGAGCAGATGGGAGTATGTAAAGGAAGTTCTGATAGCTCTGCCTAGAGGTCACCTGTTTGATCCTGGACCAGTTAATAGAATGAAGGAAGAGCTGGGTGTGGATACCGGTATGGTTGGAGCAATCAAGAAAAAAGTGAGAAAGTCGGTGAGTTTGTTGAAAGGAATTGTTACTGAAAAAAATGATAGTCTTAATACTTCACTTTTAGTGCACAGGTTGTTGCAGGAGGTGGTTGATATGCAAATAGGTAAGTTGAATTATCTCTATTTTGATCCAGTGATACATCAGTTTGATATGGAGGCAATTGTGGAAAGAGCCTATGTACTCTATCGTGCTGGTGTTTTTGATCGTCATTTTGAGCTATGTGTAAGTACTGAATGGGGTGAGGAATTCAATATGGATGTGAATCAGCTGTCTGAATATTTTGATGATGTGCCACATGATTTTGATCAAATAAAGCGTCGTGTTTATGATCCCCGTCCTGAGCTGAGAGATACTGTAGAGGGTATTTTTCGCAGGGGTTTTCGGAAATATACTGAAAAGTACCTTGATATGTTACCAAAGACGTCTTATCGGGGTTAGGCGAATTGGAATTTTCAGTATTTCTTGACTTATTTTCTGTGGAGAGTAAATTTCTAGAAGTTATATTTTAATATTTAATTCGTTATGAATTTAAAAGTTACTGCTTCTGTTCTTTCGCTAGTTAGTGTTTTAGCTCTGGCCGGATGCCAACCTCAGCAATCTGCCTCAACTAATACATCATCTTCAACTAGTTCTACTTCTTCTGAAAGTTCTTCAACTTCAGAAGGTGGTAAAATCGCTACTCCTGGCGATGCTAAAAACCTGAACAATGTTTCAGCTGCTGGCAACGATGTTACTACTTATAGCGCTGCTTCAGCTGTTGATGTAGCCTGTGGTGCTCAAGCCAAGATGGTTACAGATGCTGGTTGGAAAGCAAGTTCTTCTACTCCAAGCCCAATTCAGGCTGGTGGTGCATGGACTCAAACTTTCGAAAGCGGCAAAGAAATGGTTGTATTAGCATGTACTGCTGATCCAATGAATGCTGGTTCAACAATGGTTACTATGACCAAAACAGCTAATGTAATGATGCAATAGTTTTTAGTTTGAAAGATTAGTAGAAAGCCCCGCGCATGCGCGGGGCTTTTGTTTTTCCTGAAAAGTTTTATTGCAACTGTTTCATTTTGGTGAAGAAAATCAAGTGGAAAGGATGGAGGGAATTGAGTAAGATTGGTACTGTTATTTTAATTTAAAACAATGGAATTATCTGAACGTTTAAAGAGCATTAAGAATAAGCTGGAAGAGTTGAGAAAGAAGGATAAGGAAATGAAGATTTTTGGTGCAGGAGATGATCAATTTTTTGGAACTATTGGGCATCATTATGAGTTGAATCCGGTTTTGTCGGAGGAAGAAATTCTGGCTGTAGAAAAGAAATTAGAGATTAAATTGCCAGAGGAATATCGGGCATTTATAAAGGAATTAGGGAATGGAGGAGCTGGTCCAGCCTGGGGATTATTTACTTTGGAAAAAAGTTATCCTGAAGATGAATTTTTAAAGGATTATCCGCATTTTTGTTCGATGACTTGCGATTATGGTGATGATTATGCCAATGGAATTCGTGGGCAGAAATTGAAAGACCCTTATTATATGGAAGTGGTTGATGGGTTTGGCGGGTTTTTGAAATTAAGTGATTATGGGCATCAAATGACTGCTTATATGGTTGTTGGGGGAGATCAGCAGGTGGGGAAAATGTGGTTTTTGGATGAGGATGGTGATCAATTGAAAATTGCTCCGATGATGAAATCAGGTGATGATTGGCAAGTGAGCTTTTTGGATTGGTATGAAGGATGGTTGGAAGAGAGTTTTGCTGAATTAGAGAAAGCAAAATAGCAAAAAATTGAATATTTATTTGTTAAGCTGATAAATGGCTCTAATTAACATGAGGATTTTGCCAAGCTGATTCTGGCCGTTGCCGTTTTTCCCAATGCCCCAATAGTGATCGTAGGGTGAATTTTCGATAATCAGGCGGTTTTCGGTCGATAGTAAGAGTATTTTTAATTCCTGATGATGGTCGAATTTCCTTTTGACGGCAAGAAACATTAAATGATTGCGGATTTGGTCCCAATTGTGGACGATACTGTGATCTCGGGATTTTCCTAATTCAGCAGCTGCTTTGGGAGTGGGAGCGGAGAGGATTTTTTGTTGATATGCAGTGTCCAGGAATTTGGCAGCATGATAGAAATGTTCAACTGTCGGGTAAAATTTTCCATTTAAATAAAAGCCGAAATAAGCGAAATTAGAAAATTCGCCAAAAGGTTCATTTTTGGCATAAAAATAAAGGGCGTCGGTGTAATTGGTTGCGTCGGGGAGCGGCATTCTGAATATTAATTTGTGTTTATTATATAGGATTGAGGGCAAAATTATAGAAAGACTTGCGTAGCTAAATGACTTCAGGTATATATGTAGCCAAGTAACTACGCAAAATGAATTTGAGAAGAGATGTTTTTCAGGCTTTAGCGGATCCGACCAGAAGATTAATTCTGGTGTTGGTGGCTTCACAGGCTATGACAGCCGGTGCGATTGCGGCTAATTTTGAAACGTCACGTCCAACCGTTTCCAAGCATTTGCAGATACTGACTGAATGCGAATTATTGCAGCAAGAACAAAAGGGGAGGGAAATCTATTATTGTTTAAATCCTGAGAAAATTAAAGAAGTTGCTGATTTTATTGAACCATTTAGAAAGTTGTGGGACGAACGATTCGATAAATTGGAAAATGTTATGAAAAATTATAAATCATCTAATAATTAATATGGAACAGAAAACTAAAATTGTCGCGGAAAATGGTAAGCAGGAATTAATGATTACCAGAGAATTTGATTTGCCAGTGGAACTCTTGTTTAAAGCCTATGCTGAAGCCGAACTTTTGAGTGAATGGATGGGGACAAAAGTTTTGAAGTTGGAAAGCAAGCCTCATGGTGGATATGAGCTGGAAACGTCTGATGCGCAGGGGAATGTGCTGTTTCGGGCCAATGGTGTAATTCATGAATTTGTGCCGAATCAGAAAATTACCAGAACTTTTGAAATGGAAAATACCGGTTTACCTGTGCAATTGGAGTATTTGGAATTTGAAAAAATTACAGAAAATGCCAGCAGACTGAAAATGCAGGTGGTTTATAAGTCTTTGGAAGTTAGAGAGCAGATTTTGAAAATGCCTTTTGCTTATGGCATAAATATGGCTCATGATCGATTACAAGATATAGTCAATAAATTAAAATAATCACTATGAAAAAGAGAAGTAAAATTGTTTATTGGATTGCCACTTTGTGGCTGGCGCTGGGGATGTTGTCGACCGGTATTGTGCAGGTGATGCAGATGGAAATGGAAGTTGATCTGATGAATAAATTGGGTTATCCGGCTTACTTTCTAATTATCTTGGGCGTGTGGAAGATTTTGGGAGTTTTGGCGGTGTTGGCACCCAAATTTCCTTTATTGAAAGAATGGGCTTATGCAGGATTTTTCTTTGCCATGTCAGGAGCGATTTTTTCTCATCTCGCCCATGGAGATGGGGCAATGGAATTTTTTGGCCCGACTTTATTGTTGGTGCTGACCGTAGTGTCCTGGTATTTCAGACCAGCGGATAGAAAAATGGCTGGGAGTGTGTGAAGTGGGATTTTGATTATTAGAAAAGTCCTAATGCTTTCAATGGAGCCACAGACGGGAATCAAACCCGTGACCTCGTCCTTACCATGGACGCGCTCTATCAACTGAGCTACTGCGGCTTATGGATGTTGTGAATGTACCTGTGCTGAGAGCTTATTTGTCAGTATGCCCGCTGATTTTAACATATAGGGGCGTAGGCACAAATTTTTTTTCTGATCTCGGTATTTACTTCTTCGATGGACTTTGGGCCGATGACGATGGTTTGGCAGTTTGGTAGTCCAGTAATTGATTCGAGGCCTGCGTTTAAATCAGCCTGATAACGGGTATAAATGCTGATCATTTCAGCATCGTCAAATTGGCATCTTTTGATGGTGGTCAAAATATTTTCTTCGTGACTCTCGGATTGTTTTAATAAGATCAGAAAGTCTTCCTGATCCGGAAGTTCACCATAATTTCTGGCAATAAATTTGGCCAGAAGATTGCCAGCACTGGTCATCGAGGAAAGCTTGAGGCGTTCTTTGAGGGCGGCGGCAATGTAGATCAGGGACATTTTGACACCACGGTCGATCAGGATAATTTCGCCAGGTATGCTCTTGATAAATTGATCACGGATAAAAAGGGAATCGAGCATTAACTTGAGCCAGGCTTCGTGTTGGCTGTCTCCGAAATACCAGGCGAAATCACCCGGAACATTTTGCCAATCGCTATTGAGTTCCGGCAGTGATGGCACAATGACAGCACTTTTTCCGAATTGTTCTTTGAGGAGACGAATTTGGGTGGTTTTACCGGTATTGTCGGCTCCATTCAGAGATATTTTGGTGGGCATGACTATTAAATAGTGATGTAATTCTACTATTATATATGGCTGTGTCAATGGCCGAAGGGTGGGTTTTGTAATAAATGAGCGCTAAATACTGTATAAAGATAAAAATAACTGGATTAAGTGAATTTGCCAGGAAAGCAAAATGAGGCAACTGCGTCAGCTGAACCCGCATGGACTAATGCTGCAAGCGACGTGGAGCTGGTTAATTTGTCGCTGAAAAATGCGGAGCATTTTGGCAAATTGGTGGAAAGATATGAGAAAAAACTGCTGCGTTATATCATGTATTTTGCGGGTGTGAGCAGGGAAATGGCTGAAGATATACTGCAGGAAACCATGATTAATGTTTACAGAAATCTCAATAGCTTTAATCAAAAAATGAAATTCTCCAGTTGGATATATCGTATAGCACACAATCAAACTCTGAATACTTTACGGGCGGAGAAAAATCGTACTTCAGTCAGTCTGGAAAGTGAAGATGAGGAAAGTGTTTCTCTGATCAAGGTATTGGCCAGTGAGGAAAATCTGGTCACTATGGTAGAACAAAAGGTGCTGGGTGAAAAAGTTGGTGAAATGCTTAATTTGATGCGTAAAGATTTTCGTGAAGTACTGGTGTTACGTTTCCTGGACGATTATGATTATGCTGAAATCAGCGATATACTACGTAAACCGATTGGAACGATTGGCGTAATGATTGCCAGGGCTAAAGAGGAGTTTAAAAATTTAGCAATAAAGTATAATTTACTCGGATATGAGCAAGATTAGTGAAAATATCGTTGATCAGATCAAAAAAGAAGGCGTGAAACCACGTCCACGCTGGCAATTTGTGATATCAAATGTTCTATTGGTAGCTGTACTGATAGTAACGATTCTGATGGGTGGTTTGGCGATGAGTTTGATTTATTTGAAGCTCTTTAATCTGGAGTGGAGATTTGTAACTTTTGGTGGTGAACATGGTTTGCCCAGATTCTTTGAGGTTTTGCCGTTGTTGTGGATTATTTTACTAATGATTTTATTGGGAGTGGGGGTTTGGGCTTTTGAAAAAACTGAAAGTGGTTATAAATATCAGCCGACCTGGGTGGTGGTAGGAGCAATTTTCATGTCAATGCTGCTGGGTGGAGTGGTTTATTTTGTAAATGGAGCGGATTTGGTTGAGGATGTGCTGAGGGCTAATATTCCACCTTATGAATTGATGGAAATGGCTAAAGAACAGAAATTTCTCAATCCGGATGAGGGTATTCTGGTGGGAAGGTTTGATCAAATAATAATGCCTGGGCAATTACAGTTGATTGATTTACTGGATAAGGATTGGACAGTCAGTCTTGCGGGGAATTTGCCTGACAGGCTGGAAGTGATTCATCTGAATGCGGGTCAGCCAATTGTGGTTTTTGGAGTGAGGACAGGCGATAGTACATTTGAAGCCAAAGATTTGAAATTTAAGCAAGTGACTGGTGGAAGACAGGTGCGTGACAAGATTATTGATAGAATCAAGGATGCCCGTCAGAATCGGATGCAAAAAATTTTGATGCCGGCCCCACCGATTTTAGAAGTACATGTAGAAAGTCTGGATCCCAGAACAGTTGAGGTGAGGAGATAGGGGCGTGGGTGAAATGTGGGTGCCTGTGATGGTGGCGTGATTTGGTTGTGAATTTAATAAAAATTTAATTTTCAGTTAATTTTATTCTGATAGGTTGGAGAAACTCTTGGCCAGGAGTTTTATTTCTAACCTAATTTTTTATGAAAATTTCTGGGAAAATCAGACGCGGTTTGGCAGGTTGGCAGCTGGTGATGATGGCGATGGGATTGGTGGGAAATTTTATGGTGGTGGAAGCTGCGGCGCCCGGCGCCGTGGTTATCAATGAGGTGGCCTGGGCTGGCTCACCGGTTTCAGCCAATGATGAGTGGCTGGAACTTTATAATCCGGGCGCCGGGCCGGTGGATTTAGCTGGCTGGAAAATTCGCGATGATGGTGTGGACGCTTTTACTTTTCCTGCAGGTAGCAATGTGGCTGGTGGTGGGTATTTCCTGATTGAAGACAGTGAAAATGCTGTGCCTGGAATTGCTGCAGATGCCATTTACAATATGTCATTGGCCAATTCCGGCGATACAATTCAGCTGATAGATTCAAATGGTGTCGTGATTGATACGGTGAATGGTAGTGGAGGTGCCTGGTATGCCGGTAGTAGCAGTAATTTTTCTTCAATGGAGAGAATTGCTGCTAATGGTGGTGATAATGCCGCAAATTTTGCTGCATCGACTGGGAATGGTGGAACTTTGATGGCCACGCCTCGGGCGGTGAATTCGGTGGTGGGTGGAAGTATTCCGGTAAGTGGTACCAATCTTGAAGGTGAATGGAATGTAGCCAAGGCTGATATAGGAGATACAGTGGAATTCAAGGTGCAGGTAAATGCTGTAGATAATTTATTTTCCTATGGTCTGGTGCTGAATTATGATGCTGCAAAATTGCAGTATATTGATGCGGCAGCCGGGACTTTTCTGAGTGCTGCTGGTGCAGTTCCAACTTCTTTTCAAAAAGGACTGGAAAGTAATCAGCCTGGTAAATTGCAAATTGCCGAAGCCCGGACTACTGAAATCAAAGCGGGTGCAAATGGTACTGGGGAATTGGCGGTTATAACTTTTAAGGTATTGGATGGCGAAGGCGAAGCATTGGCGCCGGTTTTGGCCGCTCAAAGTTTTTTGGCTTCACCAAATGCTGATATTAATTTTACGGCAATGGTAAATCCTTTGAATGTGAATGAAGGAACTTTGCAGCTGGTTACGAATTTGGTTGTTAGCCAGGGAACTGAAAGATATCAATTGAAATTAAATTGGACTGCTTCGCTTTCCAATACCGATCATTATCGTGTGGAAAGACTTGATGCCCATGGTCAGTGGAAAGTTTTGGCTGGTGTGACAAGTACTGAATTTATTGATCAGGATGGAGTGGCGAGCGGAGGAAGGCTCATACCGCAGGTGATTTATCAATATAGAGTTACAGCGGTGAAGGGAGCGGTAACCAGTGTGCCAGCGGCTGTTTCTGGACAGGAAACCCGTGGTTTGCGCGGAGATAATAATCGTAGTGATTTGATTGATGGACGCGATTTGGAGAATTTGGCCAAACATTTTGCTGAAACTGATGTTCTGGCTGGATTTGATGTGTTGGTAGATACAACTTATGACGGAAGAATTGATGGCAGTGATTTGATTGATATTGGTGCTGGCTTTGCCCAGAAGTATGTCTAAAAATCGGTCTCGCTGTGGATCAGGTCAATTGGCCGCTTGGCAGCGAGACTTTTTAATCCAAAAAATATGACTGAAATTAAAATTGTCAAAAATGTTCTGGGAGGTGGTCTGACGCGTTTTGATTTAATGGCCAAAGCTTTGCCGGAAAAATTTTTGGGATTGGCTTTTGACCTTAAATTCAAGGCGGACTGGTCCAAAGTAGCTTATCAAAAAAATGAATTTGGTCTGTTATTGCATGATTTGAAGGCTCAGCCGCTTAAAATGGTTAAGATTGAAGATGGGGTTTTGGTTGTAGGACTAACTTTTAAGGCTGGTGAACAGCAAAAGTTGTCTGATGGGGTGTTGATGAGTTTTTATTTTGAAGGTGGTCAGGTTGAAGCCGATGGATTTGCAAAGCAGGTGCTGAGTATTTTTGATGGGCAACGAGAGGATGTCACTGCTGAGTGGTTGATGGGTGAAAGTCAGGAATTGGCCAAAATTGTCCAGCCCAAATCAACGGTTCAAAAGCCCTTGGAGGTTGAGATTGTCGATGAAATGCAGACGAATTTAACGGCTTTGCCGATGGAATGGCAACAGATTCTGGAAAAACCCTTACAGGCTCCCGTAGAGCAGTGGGCGGATTGGTGGATATGGCTTGTGGCAGTGCTAATATTGGTTGTTTTTGGCTTGACTATTGGCAAAGTTCGGCTAAACTCAACGCGTTAAGTAATTTATACTCAAAACCCTATATGGCTAAAGGAAAAAGCACATTTGCAAGCTGGTTCTGTACTGTTTGTAACACTCAGAAAAAAACTACAGCTTACAACAAGAGAAATAACGATAAAATTACCAAGGAATTATCCATGTTCTGCAGTCACTGCCGTAAGCATACTGATTTCAAACGCAAGGATACCAAGAAAGGCAACTAATTTTGGCTTGGCCAATAGTAGTTTGTGCTTTAAGATTAAAACAAAATAAACAATTAATTTAACTTTCTACCCCCATGGTTAAGAATGCGCGAGTTTACTCAATTACTCCTAAGGTTCTGGCTCTGGGGGTTTTGGTTTTCAGTTTATTTCTGGCTGGTTGTCAGCAGGTAGCTCCGGCAACAGATGATTTTACTTCCAAGGCCGGGGTCAAAATCGAGGCGGCTTTGCCTGATCAAATTGTTTTATTTTTCAAACTGGGTACCAAAAATCCTGATCAGATTAAGCAATTCAAAACGCTTAATTCTTATTTCCCGGGTGATGCCATGGGAGAATTTGTGAAGAATTTTAATGAAGGATTTAAGTCCGGTGGTAAATTTGAAGAATTGGGACTGGATTTTGACCGTGATATCAAGCCAATTGTGGCTGAAGATAGCCAGCTGTTTGTGGTGATAAGTGATTTGAAACCTGAACATTTAGAGATAATGGCAGCTTTTACGCTGGCTGATATTGGTAAATTTGATGCTTTGATTGCCCGACAGAAAGAAGTACAAAAAGCTGATTATAATGGCAATTCTGTTTTGACCATGACTGGTGAAGATGGTTCAAAAATGTATATGAGCAGAGTAAAAGATACGGTTTTTGTATCTATTTCTGAAGAAGGCCTGAAGGGAGCTCTGGATAGAATGACCAAGGGCGACGTGGCCAGTGCCAGAAATGCTACTTTTGCCAGAGCAATGAAAGATGCCGGGGCCAATTTGGCGGTGGCTTTTGTAGATTTGAAAACTGTCAGTGCTACACTTCAAAGTGGTATGGATGAGGCCAGTCGTGCTGAGATGGAACAAACTCTGAGAATGTTTGGTAATGGTGAGGATGTTTTGGATATGCTGGATTCAGAGGTTTTTGCAGCTTCTGTGGAAAATGATGGTTTGCGTGTGGCGGCTACTGTTTATGGTAAAGAAGGTGCTGATTTGAGCAAATTTAGTCCGGCTGATGGGGCATATTATTTGGCCAAACAAATTCCTGCTAAATTCCCTTTAATCTATTTTGAAGGAAGTGGTTTTACCAAGGTTTATGATGTTCTGTTGAAGAGCATTGAGGCACAGGAGGAAACCAAGCTGAATTTTGAAGAATTCAAGAAATCAATCAGTGAAATTGGTCTGGATTTTGAAAATGATATTGTGGCGGTAATGGATAAAGGATTGGCTGCGGTACTCGAAGATAATGGTTCGGTGATTCCATCAATTGGTTTCTATCTGGATGCTAGTGGTAAGCCTGAATCTGCCCAGAAAATTGCCGGAAAAATCAATGAGGCCATGGATGGTCTGATGTCCCAGGCTTTGGCTGAAAGTCCTGATGTGGCCATGATTATGTCCAAGGAAGAAGTTGTGTCGGAGAAATTATGGAAAATTAAAGTGAATTTTGATGCTTTACTAATGGGTGCACCGGAAAATATTGCCAAGAAATTGTCCGGTCAGAAAATAGAACTTTATTTTGGTCTGGTTGGAAATGATATTTTGACTATTGCTCTGAAACCTGATTTGGAAACTGTTTATGGTAAGAGTGGGGCGGTCAGCGATGCTGCTGAATTTAAACAGGCCTTGGGATATTTGAAAGGTGCGGATAAATCCGTAAGTTTCCTTTCTCCAGCCATGACTATGTCTTATATCGACAGAGTGGTTCAGTTGGCTAAAGAAAGTGGTGCGGTGGCAGCTACTGATTTACAACAATATGAAGCTTTGAAAGCTTATGTGATGCCGATGAAGAGCCTGGCAATTGGATCAACCGGTCTGGAAGGCAATAAAATCAGGTCAGAAATATTCCTACATATTGGCAGATAAAAATGGTTAAAGAAAATCAAACACAAACAAATGAGCTGGAAAAACAATTACTCAAGGAACGTTCCGGCAAAAAAAGACAATCACTGCTGAAAAAATTCTTGATAGCTGGGGTAGTCTTGGCACTGTTTGCTTTGATTTATTTTGGTTTTTTCAGTAATCCAGCCGGAACAAAATATGAATTCACCAAGGTTGTACGTAAAGATATTAAAGAATCGGTAGAAATTACCGGAAATGTGGAAGCTGGAGCAACAATTGCTTTGTCATTCAGGGATTCCGGACAGGTGGAAGAAATTAATTTTGATGCCGGGGATAAATTGAAAGCCAATGATGTAATTGCCGGTTTGAGAAATCGTGATCAGGAATTGCGTTTGGCTCAGGCCAGGGCCAATCTCCAGGGGGCCCAGGCCAATTTGAATCAAAAACTGGCTGGATCACGCAATGAGGAAATTCAGGTGGCTACCAGTGGTGTGAGTAGGGCTAACGCGGCTGCTGATAAAATTTCCATTGATTTTGACAATGCAAAAAAAGAATTGGATTTGATTAAAAAGAAATATGAACAGGATGAAAAGAGAGCCAGTCTGCTGGTGGCTGATGCCCAGTCCAAATATGACTATGCAGTGAAAAATCAGAGTAATACTGGTTTGACCAAAGATCAGATCCTGGAAACTGCCCGCAAAGATTTGGAAGCACAATTGTTAATTACAGGGTCACAATTACAGAGTAGTCTGATTAATTTGAAATCATTGGTGATCGATGATGGTACTTCCCGTTTGGGTAGTGATTATAGCCGTTTCAATACGCCCCAAATTTATCAGGCCAGATTGATTTATTTTGATGTCAAAGCGGCTTTTGAGGAATTCTATGAAGGTCTGAAGAATGGCGATAATTATACCAAAGAAGAGCTGAAAGCTTTGGCAGTTGAAGAGCAGAGGGAAATTGCCCAATTATTGCAGGCCCAAAAATTGATTGTTGATACATTGTCAGTATTACCATCGTCAGAGACTTTGACGGAGCAGGAAATTTCAGCGTTTAAATCGGAAATGTTGGCTGATAGTGCCGCTTTGTCCAATAGTCTGGCCGGCTTAAATCTCAAATATCAAACTATATTGGATGCTGAACTGGGAAAAATTACCAGTTCGGATAGCCAGGATTCTGCTGTTGTTTCCGCTAAAAATGCCTATGAACAGCAGGTACAGATTTATGAACAGACCAAAATTGATCATGAAGTGGATTTGAATTTACGCGCGGCCAATATTCGCAGTCTCCAGGCGCAATATGAAATTCAAAAAGCGGAAATTGAATCGGCCCAGGCCAATTTGGACCAGGTCAAAGCGGGGCCGCGCTCAGTTGATGTAGCTTTTTTGCGGGCCGAGGTGGCAGCCAATCAGATTGCTGTATCGCTGGCCGAGGAGGCTTTGGAAAAGACTTTGTTGAGGGCGCCGGTAGATGGAGTATTGTCCCGTAAAAATATTGACATCGGTGAAGATGCTGTTTCGTCGGCTTCATTGGCGGCCAGAGAAGAGGGCGTGTTTGAAATGATTTCTGATCAGAAATACAAGATTGAAGCGGAAATTGCTGAAGTTGATATCAATAAAATCAAATATAATGCCAAAGCCAATATTACTCTTGATGCTGTAGGTGATGATGAAGTATTTAAGGGAACTATTACCAAGATTGATCCTGTTCAGACAGTGATTCAGGATGTAATTTTCTATAAAGCTGATGTAGTTATTGATACTCAGGATGAACGAATCAGACCGGGTATGACAGCCAATGTGGAAATTGTTTTGTCCGAACGTGATGGAGTTTTGACTGTACCGGAAAAAGCCATTCAAACTGATGGTCAGCGTAAATATGTACGTATCTTGAGTGGCAAGGAAATTAAGGAAATTGATGTACAGACTGGTATCAGGGATTTACAGGGAAATGTGGAGATTGTTTCGGGTTTAAGTGAAGATCAGGAAATCATTTTACGTACCCTTAATAATGGCAAATAAAAGTGAATCTAGGAAATCTGCACACAGGAAAATTCAGAGTGATGAACGCCATTTAATTGAGATTTCTGCTTTAAAGAAAACCTATTTTTCCGAAGGATATCCGACACCGGTTTTGCATGGTGTTGATTTGAAAATTAAAGCGGGAGAATTTCTGGCGATTATGGGCCCCTCGGGATCGGGAAAATCTACTCTCATGCATATACTGGGATTTCTGGATACGCTGAGTGAAGGGAAATATTGGTTTGATGGGGTTGATGTGAGTAAATTGTCCGAAGACGATTTGGCTTTGATTCGCAGGGAAAAAATCGGCTTTGTATTTCAGGCATTTTTTCTTTTGCCACATGCTACGGTTTTGGAAAATGTCATGCTGCCACTGGTTTATTCGCGGGGAGAGGATCATCATCGACAAAGGGCTTTGGCGGCGTTGGAAGCGGTGGGACTCAGTCATAGAGTGAATTTTTCGCCAACCAATTTATCTGGTGGAGAGAAACAACGTGTGGCTATTGCCAGAGCATTGGTCAATGAGCCAACAGTGATTTTTGCTGATGAACCTACTGGGAATCTGGATTCATTATCAGGTAAACAGGTGATGGAAATTTTTCATCAATTAAATAAAAAAGGACATACAATAATTCTGGTCACCCATGAAAGTGTAACTGCTCAAAATGCTGAAAGAATTGTGCATATCCGTGATGGTTTGATTGAATCCGATGAATTGGTGAAAGACCGTTTGATGGGGACTTCCCAATATAAAAAATAGCCATGAAGAGGATATTTAAATTCATTGGGGTAGCTTTGCAATCTTTGTTTAGCAATAAATCCCGGACTTTGCTGACTATGCTTGGTATAATTATTGGTATTGGTTCGGTGATTATGATGGTGTCGGTAGGGAAGGGAGCAGAGGCACTTATTTTGGCTTCGGTGAGGAGTTTTGGGGATAGAAGTATTTTTATTCAACCGGGTGGAGGAGAGGCGGGTCCGCCCTCAGTTACGGCTATTGATAAGGTTAAATACAAAGATTATCTGGCTATTAAAAATCTGGGTCTGATTGAGGATGTGGCGCCACTGCTCATTTATCAGTCGGCAGTGAGTTTTGGCAGTAGTAGTTTTAGTTCCAGAATAGTTGGTACCAATGAAAATTATGCCAAGGCCATTAATGCTGAAGTTGGCGTGGGAAGATTTATCAGTGAAGATGATGTGAATAATGCCAATAAAGTTGCAGTACTCGGGCTTACCAATGCCAGTGATTTGTTTGGAGACAGAAATCCCCTGGGAGAAAAAATCAAAATTAATGGGTATAATTATGAGGTTATTGGAGTGATGGGACTGCAAGGAACGAGGTTTTTTCAGGATTTCGATAAAAGAATTATGATACCGGTGACAGCCATGAAATCGACGGTTTTCGGGGTGGATTATCTGATGGCTATTACCGGAAATGCCGTGGGAAATATTGATGAAACGATCAATGATTTGACTTATTTTATCCGTAAACGTCACGCGATTTATAATCCCACTGATGATCCCAATCAGGATGATTTTCGAGTGGTAAGTCAGGTGGATGCGGCCAAAACTTTTCAACAGGTGGCAGATGTTTTGACGGTGTCTTTGGTCGCTATTGCAGCGATTTCTCTATTGGTGGGAGGTATTGGAATTATGAATATTATGCTGGTGGCAGTTTCTGAACGTACCCGTGAAATTGGTTTACGCAAAGCTGTTGGGGCGACCAATTCTGATATCAGTTTACAGTTTTTGATTGAAGCGGTGGTGCTTACTTTTGCTGCTGGAGTTTTGGGAGTGATTAGCGGGATAGGATTGTCCTGGTTAATCGCAATAGTATTGCAAAACTTTCAGCGGGATTGGCAATTTGTGGTGACGCTGGACTCAGTGCTGGTGGCTTTTGTGGTATCGGTTTTGATTGGGTTGGTTTTTGGTATTTATCCGGCGCGCAGTGCGGCCAGGCTGGATCCGATAGAATGTTTAAGAACTGAATAATGTATTATAAAAAATGGCTACAATATCTGCAGATGTCCTGGATAGCGATCAATGAAAATCGCGGGCGTTCGATATTGACCATGCTGGGAATTATTATCGGTGTGGGGGCCGTGGTTTTGATGACTTCGCTTGGTCGGGGTGCTGAGTCTCTGATACTCGGGTCGGTGAGCAGTTTTGGCAATGATTTAATTTATATTTCTCCGGGGTCGCCGGATGAAGGGTTGGGCGCGGGTTCAATCACCTCGGTGGATAGAATTAAATATCGGGATTATCTGGATTTGAAAAAAGTGGATTTTTTGCAAAATGTAACGCCATTTCTGGTTTATGATGCTATTCTGGTTTTGGCTGATCAAAATGAAAAAGCCCAGGTGGTTGGGACAACCAATGGTTATTCCAAAGCCTTAAATTTTTATCCAGAGGAAGGCAGATTTATAGAAGATTTTGATAATTCATCAGCGGCGAGGGTGGTGGTACTGGGCTATAAATTGTCAGACCGTTTATTTGGGGATCAGGATCCGATTGATCAGGATATCAAAATCAAAGGGTTGAATTTCCGGGTGGTGGGAGTGATGGAAGAACAGGGTGGAAATGCTTTTGAAAGTTATGATGATATGGCTTTTATGCCAATTACCACGTTACAGACTTATTTGTTTGGAGTGGATTATGTTCAAACCATTATGGCCCAGGCTATTGGCAGTATGGATGAAGCCATTATTCAAACCCGCGAGGCGATTCGACGTATTCATAATATCGATAATCCGACGGATGATTTGTCCAAAGATGATTTTTCTATTATCAGTCAGGAACAGGCGGTGGGAATTTTTACTTCGGTTTCCAGTGTACTGACTTTGTTCATCAGTTTGATTGCGTCGATTTCCTTATTGGTGGGTGGAATAGGAATTATGAATATCATGTATGTTTCGGTGAATCAGCGTACCCGTGAGATTGGTTTGCGTAAAGCGGTGGGGGCTACCAGTCGGGATATTCTTTTTCAGTTCTTGCTGGAAGCGGTGGTATTGACTTTGATAGGAGGTTTTCTGGGTGTACTGGGAGGTTTGGGTTTGGCTTTTCTGGCGGCGCGGATAATTGTGAAATTCCAGTCGACCTGGCAGTTTTTGGTCAATGAACAGGCTTTGCTGATTGCTTTGATTGTATCGATTTTGATTGGAGTGATTTTTGGTTTATATCCGGCGCGTAAAGCTGCTGCCAAGAACCCTATTGAGGCTTTGAGATATGAATAGTGGAGGTTTCCCCAGGGAAATTTGAGGGCAACTTGACGGCTATAATTTTTAATTTATAATAACCGCCTAGTATTTAAATGGCGATTTTATGTTTGGTTTGAGAAATAAAGAGGAATGGCAGGAAGGGGAAGAAGCTTTGAAAGCTTTGGATAAAGAGATTGCCACCAGTAAAAATATGACTTTTGATGGTCGTAAGGAAAGAGAATTGTTTCGAACGGTCAAGAATGAATGTGATGGTATCAGACGTGAAGTAATTCTGAATTTTTTGCCGCCGATTTTGAAGGAATTGTATGACAGAGCAAGAAGGCTTTATGAAGAGGAAGATGATGATAAACAATTGATTGCCTTAATTCGTTCCGGCCAATTCCCGGCCAGGGACTGGTTTGATCTGGTTTT
>JADLFY010000041.1 GCA_020849575.1 Candidatus Peregrinibacteria bacterium | reverse complement strand
GATGCTCTGGAAAAGCGTTTAGTCACTGACAAAACCGAAGTCGACAAAATGGCCGCTAAAGCCAAAGCCGATCTGGATGCCAAGGCCGCTGCTGATAAGGCTGCTCTGGATTATTGATCATTTTTCTCCAACCTTTACATTTTCCAGGAATATTTATAAGCTCTGGATAAATTTCTCATTTTCAACATTATTTTCAACCTAAAAAATGACCAATAAAATTACCGTCATGAGTTTTGCCAGAGTTGCAGAACCCAGAGAATACGCGGATATTGCTTTAGGAGAACAGGAATTACCGGTTAATCATCAGCTTCAATATATTAATCATCTGGGAGAACGTACAGCCAAAGATGCTTTGGAAGCCGTAGAAGGAAGTAATTTGATTTTATGCAGTGGTTCAGCTCTGGATGTTGGTAAATTCAATCAGGAAAGCGGGGAGGTAGAACCAGATTTTCAGGAAAAAACTGTTCGGGAGCTGGTTTTATTCTTTGAATTTTTATTAATTCAAAGTTATCAGGGCAATCCAGCAGCTGAAAAATATTTAGTTCTGGCTAACTGTTTTTCTGCTCAATCACTGGCTTTTGCCATGGTGCTGGTCGATGCTTTGATAGAAGCAAAAGCCGATTTATCAGCTATAAAAAGCATTGAAGATTTAAATAAACTTCATCCACCAGAACAAACCTGGACTGATCAAAAACCTGCCTTTCCCATAGTCAAAACCCGCGATACTCAGTTGGGTTTGATGAAAAGTGACATTACCGCTCCCCATCATTGGATTTTTGATCAAATGGATCATCAGCGTGGATTACTTTATGTACACAACCAGGCAATTTTGCTGGAAGTATTGGAAGGTTTACAACATATTCGTCCTCAGATTCTGGCCAAAAGAGACTTGGCGGTTTTTCAGCAGGACGATACCCCGGTAAAAGGCGTAGTCGATTTATTCAGTTATTCTGGCCCTCAATCCAGCTCTGAAATGCTCGCTGCACAGCCGCATCTCGACTATGGCAAAAGTCTTAAGAATTTGATTAATGTGCTGAAAAAAGCTATGAATAAACCACAATTCGCTAAACTTTTCCGTCCGGGAACCGGCGGAGCTTATCCCAACGGATCTCAGCGCAGCGTCGAAGAATTATTAATTGAATTAGTCGAATCAGCAGAAGACAAAAATGGCCATCAGGCTATCAAAAACTGTTTGAATCGGTCCATGCCATCAGATTTGAATAGAGCTGCCTAACCAAAAATCTTTATGAAAAAATTCGGTCAATTTATTACTTGTTGCGGATGTCTTGCAGGAGCCTTCAGCTTCTTCGCCTTTGTGATTTTCCCGGGTATTCTCTATACTTTTTTCCCTCAATACGGTGACGCAGTTGAGGCCGGTCTCGAACGGTTTATGACTGCTATACACGCTCAGGAAATCATCAATGCGGTTGGTCCTTTCCTGATGCTTTTTTTGATTGTTGGTGTACCACTCATCGCCTTTTCACCACTTTGGCTTGGCTTTATCAGTGACCATCGCAAAATTAGCCGGCTCAAAATGGTTGGAGTAGGGGGCTCCGCCAAAATTACTTCTGTAGAAGATACAGGTATTACCGTCAACAACAGCCCCTATGCCAGAATTACTTTGGAAAATCTTCAAACCCATACTCTATTCCAAATCACCACTACAGTCAGTAGAATCGATTTCCCCGGAATAGGAGATAAAGTTGAAATTATCTATGATCCAGCAGATCCAACCATTGCTCTCCCAGCCAGTCGGGTGAAAAAATCATAAACTTTTTCAAAAACTTTCCTCTTCATTCGGGGTGCTTTTTGAAGGTACGGTAAGATACTTTTTTGCCAGGTATTCTTCCAGGAATTTGGGGAATTGCTCTCCAAAGTCTTCAAATGCCCCCGCTGCTTGCTCCAAACCCGTCGGCTCATCCTCCATCCGACTGGAGTCATAATCCTGGATAAATTTATTCAACCTGATCAGAAATTTGGGCCCAAATTTCTGATCAATTGCCTGTGTCAGTGCCCTCCATGCAGGCAGTCGCTGCTCAGCAGCGATTTTAGGATTATATTCTTCAAAATAAGCTTTTTTCAGTAATTCTGGATTTATATGTTTCATCAAAATCTCCAGCAATTTCCTTTCTTCAGAATAGGAATTCGAATCGGGTAATTTCAACGTCGCTATTGTTAATGCTTCAGTCATAGCTTCATTAAGCCATCGAAATCCCGATTTGCTGGTGAATCCCAACCCTACCCGAAGATGATTCAAATCTTCATATTCTATACCATATTCCTTGCCTGTAATCAGAAGATTTGTTTGTCCGGATAAAGCATGCATGATTTCATGCATCAGAACTTTTTCCATATCTTTGGGGTCCAGAGTTGCATCCAGCAAAATACTTCTGCGGTCTGCTTCATAAAGTCCTCTGATCTTTTCCAGTTTCATCACTACCGGATCAGCAAGATCTATCACGGTATATTTCAATACCTGTTTTACTTTACTTTTTTTGACAGGAATTTGGCCATTATCAATAGCAGCATAAATTTTCTGTTTAATACTATCAATTAAAGTTGGTAGTTTTTCTTTAAACTCTTTACGTTTTTTTTCCAAAAAATCCTCATAGGCTGAACTCATTGATATCAGTATCTCGTCAGGCATCTCTTCTATTATCTCCCGTTTTGAAAAAATTTGCTGACTCAGATAAAGAGCTGCCATTACATCTTGATCAACGTTTCCCAGTATCTGGCCAAGAGCCTTCCTGGCCATTCTATCCAGAAAATATTTATACTCAGCTTTTCTGCGTGGTAAAAAAGTAAGAACTTGGCTGGTCAGACTGCCAAGAAATTTTTTATTAAAGGCCTCCCCAAAAAATTGTTTATTTTTTTTCATCCAATCCATGACATCTTGATCTTGCCTGGACAGAAAAATCATCAACCATCTTTTATAACCGGATAAAATTGCCTCTCTGATGCTCCTTACCAATGACAATTTTTCTCCCTCATCAACCAGACCCAACCAGGCCTT
>JADLFY010000040.1 GCA_020849575.1 Candidatus Peregrinibacteria bacterium | reverse complement strand
TTAGGTTTTAAGCAGAGAGATTCTACCACTTATCTCCTCAAAAGGCAAAAATCTGTTACACTCTTCGCGACATCATTAATATTTTATGAAAAAACAAAAAAATCACTCCAAAATTACTCAACCAAATCAGCGGCAAAAACAGCCATCTACCTTAAAAAAATCCATTACTCTGCTGGAAAAATTAATTCGTGCCTTCAATTTCGCTTTTTTTCTGGTTTCCATTGGCATTTGGATTTATCTGACTGCTGACAGTCTATTTACTCAACCTTTTGAATGGGCTTTGCTTTGGAATGCCTTTAACAATATGTATGCCCAGTTCAGTTTCAAAGTAGGCTGCATCATCCTGATTATCTTCAACGGCCTTCAAACCATTCGCAACTGGATCTTTGATTATTATGAAATTCGTGAATACGCAGAGCATATTGGCACCATAAACAAAATAATCCGTCGCAAAAAAGATGCTTAAACCCTTCCAGCATTACCAAAACGAATACCTGCTCACCGAACCGTTTGGAAACAATGGTTTTGATTACGAAAAACGATCAGAAAGCCACCCTGAACCATATCTTCGTATTGCTCCGCTATATTTCTATCCCAACTATGAGCAGGCCATTGACCACTTTCAAATCGGCATTACTCCGGCTTTCGAAATATTGGATGAAGATAAAATCCGTTCTTTCGCCGGTTTAATAAACTTTCTGAGTTTCCCAGAAAGATCATCCGATGCTCCCATTTTTGTGTTCGACAATCATAACCATGCTTTTTATTTTTGGCATCAGGCTGCGCAGCAATTGCAGTTAAAAACATCACTTCAGCTCATCCATGTCGATCAACACAAAGACTCCAGATTACCGGCCAATTTTATTAGCAGTCAGGAAGCTTCCAATCCGGAAATACTTTTTGAATACACCAATCTGACCCTCAATGTGGGTAATTTCATCCCCCCCGCCATCAAAACAGGTTTACTCTCGGAAGTTATTAATATCGATTCTGAGACCAGCATCAAAGAATTCAGCCACAATGGTAAACCATTCATACTCGACATAGACTTGGATTTTTTCGCTCCTGAATTGGACTATATAGGTAATACAAATAAAATCTCGCTCATTCAAAAATTGCTCCCCAAAGCTTCTCTGATTACCATTGCCACTTCACCCTATTTTATTGATCAGCAATTGGCCAAACATTTTCTGGAGGAAATTTTTAAACATGCAGATAGCTGATCAAGAGCGCCATCAAAACCACCCCAATCAAAAAAGCAATTGTCTGCAACCACTTTCTATCGCGTTTAAAATCTTCATGCAGGGACGGAATCAAATCTGAACAGGAAATATAAAGGAACATCCCCGCATTAAAAGCCAGCATCAAAGCCAAAGCTCCTTCCACTGCACTGAGGAAATACCAGCCAATCAGTACTCCAAGTACTGCGGTCAAACCCGACAACAAATTATAAAGGAGTGCCTTTGCAGAACTGAATCCGCTTTTTACCAATACTACAAAATCACCCAATTCCTGGGGTATTTCATGCAGAACTACTGCCACAGTGGTAGCAACTCCCACCGGAACACTCACCATAAAAGCTGTTGCCAAAGCCAAACCATCAAAAAAGTTATGCAGAGCATCACCCATCAACACCAGATAGGCAGCCGGTTTGACCTGATCGCCATGATGTTCATGCCCATGATGATGATACCAATGCAAAAGTCTTTCCAGAACAAAAAATACACAGACACCAGCCAGTATCGCCCAATAAACAGTATGATTTTCTCCATCACCGGCCACTTCCATGGCTTCCGGCAACAAATCAATCAAAGCAGTTGAAAGCATCACACCTGCCGCCACACTAATCATGAGTCCACCATATTGGGCCTGAATTAATTTTTTCTTCAAAAGCAGCAAGGCACCTGCCAGAGAAATCAGGCTTACCAGCACAGCGGCGATAATTGCATTAAACATAACAAATCAGATTAAGTTGGCTTTAACATAACATATCCACCAATCTACTGCAATTTTATTGCAAAACCCCATCCCCTCCAATCAAAGCTCTCTAGTTTATAGTTCTTTTTTCGCCAATTGGGGAAAAATAAATAAAGCCAACAACTTTTTTGCCGCCGCCAAATCAGTAAATTCAGCTTCATGAGCCAGATAATAACCAGCCGCATCAGCCCTCCCTCTGACCAGAGCAAATTCGTTTCTTGGCCTCGAACTTACACTAAAATTATCCAGGAAATCATAGCCATAATTTCTCTCATCTAACTCCGGATAACCCGCAAATCTCAGCAAATGATTGATCCAAATCAAACGGGACTCTTTCCAAACTTCTTTATTAGTCAGATATTCCAATCGCTCTTTTGCCTTTATCTTCACAGTCAGGGCTTGATAGTCCCGCTCGAAATCTTTGAGCATTTCACCAACTGCCCGCACCAGTGCTTCCAGCATCACCGACTTTTTGCCGGCACTACGTCGATTAAAAGTAGCCAGCCAAATATTGGCCAGATTGATGACCATTTCAGAAGCAAACTGTACACTGGCTTCATCAACATACAAACCTCCATCATCCAATGGCCCCAGGGTCAGAGGCTTCATT
>JADLFY010000039.1 GCA_020849575.1 Candidatus Peregrinibacteria bacterium | reverse complement strand
TGGAGCTTTTTCTGGAGGCGTATCAATTATCGGAGGTGGAGCCTCAATCAATATCGTAGATTCAATTCTGAGTAATAATACTCCTGCCAATTGTACTGGAGCGGGAATAATATCTTTCGGTGGAAATATTGAAAGTGCGAATGATTGCAATTTTATTGCTCCCACAGATCTGATTAATACTGATCCATTGCTGACACTGGTTGATATCAATACATTCCTGGATTTCCCCTCAAATAACAGCTACCTATATTCACTGCAGGCTGGCAGTCCAGCCATTGATCATGCTGTCGGATCAGTTGGTCTGGATCAAAGAGGAACAGTTCGTCCTGTCGATGGCGATGGAAACGGTAGTGCCCTGCCTGATTCGGGCGCAATTGAATTGAATGATTTTATTTCCCCTGTTTTAAATCAAATCACTCCTGTTCCTACTCCGGCCAACAATCCTACACCCAGCTACACCTTTTCTTCCAGCGAAGCAGGTACTATTTCTTATGGTGGAGCATGTTCCAGTCCTTCACTCAGTGCTGTAGCCGGCAACAACACCATTATTTTTAATCCACTTCCTGTAGGGATTTATTCCAGCTGTACTATTACAGTTACCGACTTATCTTTGAATGCCAGCCTGCCTTTAACCATTAATACTTTTGAAATCCTGGCCGCTGCTGCTCCAGTTGTTGATAGTGGAGGTGGTGGAAGTGCTTCCTTTGGCAAACCAGCCTGTTCGGGTAATCAGTGCAATGGCCAAACCAACACGACAGTTGAAACTACATCTGCACCTGACAATTCCTCTTCATTATTGCCATTTACTGACATCAAAGGACATTGGGCCGAAAATTATATCAATAATTTACATCAGGCCTGCGGTATCAATGGATTCAAAGATGCCAATGGTAATTTGCTTCATCTGTTCAAACCTGATCAACCGATCACCCGGGCAGAATTATTGGCAATGCTTTATCAATGCCAACAAAAAAGCAATTCTGAAAATATAGCTGCTGAATTGAAAGCTACGTCTTTCCCCGATGCTAAAAATCATTGGGCATCCAGCTATATATACGCTTACGAATGGTTACTTACCGGCTATCCTGATGGAACTTTTAAGCCTGATCAAAATATCAATCGTGCTGAAGCAGTGAAAGTGCTGATGCTGACTTTCTTTAAAGCTGATCAAATTACCGGAGCAAATTCTTCCTGCCGGGATATTGTGCCAAACAGCTGGTATGCCAAGTATTTTGAATTTGCTCTAAATCATGGAATCGTTCAGGGCTATGCAGATCCGGTTGGTACCTGTGCACCAGCCTGGAATATCTCGCGTGCCGAAGTAGCGAAAATTATTACTTTGAGTAAATCAGTCCAAGTACAACCATAAAAATTTATTAAAAAATAGATTGTCCAAAAGTCGCAAATTTTGCGACTTTTGCTGTACCCGATTTACCGCATACACAAGCGAAAAATCGGCTAGTTTTTCATTGAAATATCACTTAATAAATGCTAACTTTTTCCGGGAGCTTTCCGGTTTAAATCGGAAAAAATTCTCCAAGGAGGCAATCGTGACAAGATCATTGAAAATTCGTTTGTTACTCTTCATGGGCATGCTGGGGGTGGTCAATTTGCTGACCATTTCTGAAGCCCAAGGCGCGTCCGGCAAGAAGCTCTTCTTCGAGCGGGATTTCAACGGCAACGGCCAAACCTGCGGGACCTGCCATCGTGAAGATGACAACCAGCTGATGGCCTTTGGGCCGGGTTTCGCCGAAGACCTCTTCGCCTGCGATCCGAATGATCCGCTCTTCGTGCTGCTCAACTCGGCAGACGCGGAGAGCGGCGATTTCAGTCGCATGTTCGCCGACGGAACCATCCCCATTCCCAGGTACGTCCCGGCCAATGTCGAGGTGATTCCCGTCACCCCCGACGCGATCGTCCACTACGACGATGAAGGCAAGGCCTTCATCTACGTTCATCGCAAGACGCCGAGCATCCTCAACATCGCCCTGAAAAGCGAGTTGATGCTCGATGGTCGCGAAGGACAGGATCTCGAGCGTCAGGCGCTCAACGCGGCCCAGACCCACTTCGGTCCGGACCATGTCCCGCCAACGCCTCAACAGCAGGCCAAGCTCGCCAAGTTCCAGGAGAAGCAATTCTCCGATCCGGCGATGAAGAAGCTCGCCAAAAATGGCAAGCTTCGCAAACTCCCAGCGGCCCACGGGCCCCTGGAGAAAGTTGGCAAGGCGATGCTGTCACCCGGTGGCAAGTGCTACCAGTGCCACGGAGGGCCGAATTTGGACGAGACCAGCGACGACAACGTCGTCAACTCGTTCATCAACACCTTCGTGATGCCGGGAGCGCTTCCCTCTGGCCAGCATTTCTCCACGAACTTCAGCGGTTCGAACGTCGTTCACTCCCAGCTCTCGGGCGCGCCAGCGCACGAGTTCGGCAACCCGATTTTCATGTTCGTCATCCACAACGTGGACGAGAACGGAGACTCGGCCCCGGACGAGTTTGGGGTTTTGACACGGACCATGTTCGGGTCGGATCCCGGCGCGATCTTCAACCTCGACGCCAACGGAAACGCCAGGTCCTGCCAGTCGGATCTCTCCAACTGCTTCGTCAACGGACTTTTCGGAGATTTCCTGCGCGAGTCCTTCGTCATTCCCAGCCTGTGGGACATCGGTGACAAGCTGGCTGCCGGCCACACTTTCTTCCACCACGGCCAGGCCCACAACTTCGAGCAGGTCCTGGAAGTCTACGTAGACCTCTTCGAGCAGACGAAGCTCGGCATGGGATTGCTCACGGGCAATCCCGGCAACTTCGAGAATCTGTCGCTGACTCAGGAAGAGATCGAAGGGACAATCCTCTACATGACCAAGCGCATGCGGAGTGACAACTAGAACTTATACTCCTGTGACGGTCAGGTAGTTCAATGCCTCATCGTCCAAACCTTGACCGGGTCTGCCCATATTATTTGGAGCCCGGTCTTTGCTTTATGCTATAATGCCCCCGCTCATCACTACTATATATGCAAATCTACAATTCACTTTCCCGCCAAATCGAAAAATTTGAACCACTTCATGCTCCGGAAGTTCTAATGTATACCTGTGGTCCAACTGTTTACAATTACGCTACTATTGGAAATTTCCGTACTTATACAACTGCTGATTTATTTCATCGTGTGCTCAAGGCCAATCATTTTCAGGTCAAATACATCATGAATATTACTGATGTTGGACATCTGACTGGAGACAATCTTGGTGATGCCAATACCGGTGAAGATCGCATGGAAAAAGCCGCTCAAAAAGAATCCAAAACAGTTTGGGATATAGCCAAACATTATACCGATGCTTTTGTGCGCGACTACCATTCATTAAATCTCGAACCACCTCTCGAATGGACCAAGGCCACTGACTATATTGCCGAACAAATCGAATTGGTTAAACAACTTGAAGAAAAAGGCTATACCTACAAAACTGATGATGGAATTTATTTTGATACCTCCAAATTCACCAGCTAAGGAGAGCTTTCTACTCATGATGAAATCAAAGAAGGCGCCCGTGTTCAAAAAAATGATCAGAAAAAAAATCCCCGCGATTTTGCACTTTGGAAATTTGCTGAGCCTGGTGTCCAGAGACAAATGGAATGGGATTCACCCTGGGGCAGAGGTTTTCCCGGTTGGCATATCGAATGTAGTGCCATGAGTATGAAAAAACTTGGTGCTCAATTGGATGTACATTTTGGTGGCGAAGATTTACGCAGTACTCATCATCCCAATGAAATCGCTCAGTCCGAGGCGGTCACCGGAAAAAAGTTTGTAAAATACTGGGTTCACAGTGCCTTTCTCAAAGTTGATGGCCAAAAAATGAGTAAAAGTTTGGGCAACGTTTACACTGTTCAGGATTTAATCAACAAAGGTTACAATCCTCAATCACTTAAATATTTTTATTATACTGCCTATTATCGCACGCCCTGTAATTTTACCTGGCAGGCTCTCGATGCGGCTCAATCCGCTCTCGATCGTCTCTCGCGTTTTGTCACTGACGAATCAATTTCGGCTGGTCAGATCAATCAGGAAATTTATGACAATTTCCTGGCAGCTTTGAATAATGATTTAAATACAGCTTCAGCTATTGCCATCCTTCAGGAAACTTTGAAAGATAAAAAACTTGCTGATTCAGATCGTAAATCAACTTTGTTGGCTTGTTCTGAAATACTTGGTTTTACTTTCCAAAAAGCCACTGAAACGCTGGATTTGTCAGACGAAGTAAAAGCCCTGCTCGACCAGCGCCAACTGGCCCGTCAGAATAAAAATTGGGCCGAATCAGATTTGCTTCGTGATCAAATTGCCGAACATGGTTACATCGTTATGGATGGAGCAGAAGGTCAAAAAGTAACCAGAAAAAAATAATTTTCTCTTAGATTGCTCTTTGTTTTGTAATACTTTTTATTTGAGAGTGTTGTACTATACGCGTATCAAATAACTTACAAAAAAAATGAAAAAACTCAAGTCCCAGCTCGGTATTATTGTTACCACTGTTGCTCTCTGTTTAAACATGGCACCACTTGCTTTTGCTGGTGAAATGCCTCTAAACGGCAGCTATCTTTCTGTTACTGGTGAAGGTCATTATTTGGCAGAAGCTGACAAAGCCACTGTCAATCTGACTATTGAAAGTATTGAAAAAAATGCCCGTGAAGCGCGCGCTAAAAATAAACAGGTTTATGCTGAACTCAAAACTGCTTTGGTAGCTCTCGGCATAGATCAAAAAGATATTAAACTGGATTATTATGGAGGTTATCCAAATTTCGAATACCAAATGGACAATTCCAAAAAACAAACCAGTTATACTTCCAGCTACAGTGTCAGTATTCAATTAAAAGATTTATCAAAAGTAGATGCAGTTCTTGATAAAGTGAATGATTTTGAAACAGTTAATCTAATGGGCACCAGCTATTTACTGGAAAACAATGAAGAAGCCATGGACAAAGCCCGCGAAAAAGCTGTTCAGGATACTCAAAAACGCGCTCAAAAATTGGCCAAGGCTTTCGGTAAAACTCTCGGTTCACTGTCTAATGTAAGTGAAAGTTCTTACAGCAATATTGGTTATTCTGCTGCTGGCGGGCAAACTACTGCGGTAGATGTAATTGTAACTCTTTACGCCAGTTTTGAAATTTCCAAATAATTATTGATTTCAAACTGCCCAATCAGGCCCCGATCCCCGTGAAAAACTAAAGGAGATGGGGGCTTTTTATAGGCTTCCATTACCTTGACATATCGTTTGGATAGGGAATAATTGCCAAAGCAGGAATGCTTCCTGCGACCCTTGAAAGGAAATCACACTAATGACTAACGCCAAAACCAGGCCGCCTGCTAACCAGCTCTTCAAGAACCGCTGGCATGGCAAGCTGGTGTGTGTCGGACTCGACTCCAACTATCGGAAAATTCCTGGCTACCGGCCCCTGGGATCGCAACTCGATCTGCAGTTGGGCTTCAACATGCGCATCGTCCAGGAGACGAACTCGCTGGTCGCTGCCTACAAACTCAACTTGGCTTTCTACCTCGCCCGTGGCGAGGAGGGAGTGAAGGAGCTGCGTCGCACGATCGCCTACATCCACGAAGTCGACGCGACCATCCCGGTCATCCTCGACGCCAAGTGGGCCGACATCGGCTCGACCAACGAAGGCTATGTCGAATTCGCTTTCGACCGCCTCAACGTTGACGCCGTCACGCTCAACCCCTACCTGGGTTTCGAAGCTCTGCAGCCCTTCTTCGATCGGCAGGACAAGTTCTTCTTCGTCCTCTGCCGTACCAGCAACCAGGGCGCGGGAGAGTTCCAGGACATCCTCGATGCTGAGGGCAGGCCGCTCTATCAGACGGTCGCCCGGCGTGTCCGGGAGCACTGGGATAAAGCCAGCCACATCGGGCTGGTAGTCGGCGCAACCTACCCCGAAGAACTGAGGCAGGTGCGTCAAATCGTCGGCAACTTCCCGCTGCTCATTCCGGGCATTGGCAAGCAGGGCGGCGATTTGCAGGAGACGCTCTTGAATGGAGTGGATCCACTGGATCCGCAGGTTCTGATCAACTCGTCGCGGGAAGTCATCTTCGCTTCGAACGATCCCGACACCTTCGCCAAGGCGGCTGGCGCCGCCACGCTCGACCTCGACAAGAAGATCCGCGCCATCACCAAACAGATCAGGAGCAGTCCATGACGACGACCTACGATCCCGAGCTGTACCGTCTCAGTGCCTCGAACATCCTGCGCGAATGCAATGCGCTGGCGCAGGGGCACTTTGTCTACACTTCCGGTCGTCACGGCGACTGGTACATCAACAAGGATGCGGTTTATCCGCATCCCGACAAGCTCGACCCGCTCACCGCCATGTTGGCAGCTGCGATCGAGTCCCTGCGATTGAACGTGCAGACCATCGTCTCGCCGGCAGTCGGTGCCATCACCCTCGGCGCACTGGTGGCGCATCAGCTCTATCAGCGCGGTAGGCAGATCAACGCTGTCTACGCCGAGAAGGACGGCGATGAGTTCACCTTGAAGCGGGGCTATGCCTCCTTCGTGAGGAACGGGGCACGCTGCGTGGTGGTTGAGGACAACCTCACTACTGGTGGTTCGGTCAAGAAAGTGATCAAAACGGTTCGGGACAACGGCGGAGAAGTCGTCGCTGTAGCGGCGCTCTGCAACCGTGGTGGAGTCACTACGGAAGGTCTCGAAGTTCCCCACCTGATCTCTCTGCTCGACATCTATCTTCGCGATTGGACCGAGCAAGATTGCCCTCTCTGCCGGGAGGGTGTTCCGGTGAGTGTCAGTCTCGGCAAAGGCAGGGACTTCCTGGCCAGGCAGGGCGCCTCGCGCACCTCCGCCTGATCTTGTGGCGCCCGGCAGTTGATTCCAAATCAGCTACCGGGCGCTCGCTACTAAACTTTTTTCGAATACAATTCAGCTTACTACAATAAATTGATCAGTTAGACATTAATTGGCTAAAAATGTTTAAAAATAATTCAAAACTCTGTCAAATAAATCAACAGAGGTCACAATTAAGGTCTAATCGAGGATTTTGGCTTGTTGATTAGCCAGACCAGTATTTTGACCAATTGAAAAAACTATTATTATCTATAGAATTTCCCCAGTATTAAAACAAAAAGTCAAAAAATATGTCTGTAAAAATCAAGAAATTTTCCGCCTTAATTATTCTGGCCTTTCTGCTTTTTAGTAATTCTTTTCAGGCTATCGCTGCTACCATCACAGTTGATTCTTTTAATGATAATGGTGCTGGCGGTGATTGTGAACTTCGTGATGCCATCAACTCTGCTAATAACAATGCTGCTTTTGATAATTGTACGCCCGGTGATCCTTATCCAATTATTGATAATATAACTTTTGCTACAGGTAGTCCTCCACCAATTGTCCTGAATGGAACTGCCCTGCCCACCATCACTGAAGCTGTCACTATCGATGGTGATCTCAACGATGACTTGACTCCCGATATCAGCATTTCTGCAGGTGGCAATAGCCGCATTCTTGACGTCGATTCCACTGAGGTAACTGTCGATGGATTAACATTTTTGAATGGTGCTTCCTCCGGGCCAGGCGATGTGGGTGGTTCAGTACGTGTACGTACAGCCGCCGATTTAACTTTACTGAATTCTTATTTCAATACTGGTACAGCTGAAAAAGGTGGTGAACTTGGTATAGAAAGTGGAGCAAATTTGGTCTATCTAAATAATGTTGGTTTTGAACACGGTACTGCCCAGCAGGGTGGAGCAATGTATATTGGCAGTGACGCTAATCAGGTGACTCTTGATGAAACCGGCTTTTCCACCAATTCCGCTGATGAAGGTGGATCTATTTATCTTGATCAGGAAACTGTGAATGTAGATCCGGAAGTTATTGATCTATCTATAGATCATACAACCATTACCGACTCTGATGCTACCAATGGTAATGGTGGAGCGATTTACCTTGGAGATAATAACGAAGTACAGATTGCCCACACCAATATTACTACCGTTAATGCTTCCGAAAATGGTGGTGCTATTTATCATGCTGGTGAAAGTGTCAATCCCCCAAGTGATACACAGGATTTAAATTTGGATGAAGTAAATATTTCCGATGCTCACGCCAATGGTGCAGCTGGTCAGGGTGGTGGAATTTATCTTGGTCCGGGCATGGAAGCGGTATCTAATGGTTTTAACAGCATAGATACTTCCAGTGCGATTTTTGGTGGTGGAATTTATGTCGGCGGGAATAATGGTTCATTCACCCTTAGTGCTGGGGATGCCATTCAATCTTCCACTGCTGATTATGGTGGAGGAATTTTTGTTGATACCAGTGGCATGCTGCAAATTGGTGGTTTACTTGGGCTGGAGCCTCAATTTATCTCCAACACTGCCAATATCGCTGGAGGTGGAATTTATATTAATGATTACGCCAATACTACTATCATCAATCACACGATTTTCAGCAATAACTCTTCTTTAATCGATGGTGGAGGTATTGCACTTTCTCCTGGCACTACAATGTATTTAAATGATTCAGTACTTTTCCATAATGAGGCCAGCAATACATCAGGTAAAGGTGGAGGAATTTTTGCCTATGACAATTATTCTCCAGGTGAGGAAAAAACCGTCTACTTAACCAATGTAGAATTAAGCCAGAACCGCGCTTATGATGGTGGTGGAGTTTATGGCGGCAACAGAAGCGATCTCATCTTCAATAATGTTTTTTCCAATATCGGAAATACTGGTGATGGAGCGGGTGGTTTTTTGGAAATGGGTACAGCAGGCGGAGATGGTACGCTAAACATGACTAATTCCAGCATTATTGGTAATGTCGGAGGTTATTGTGGAGCCCTGGTTTTGGGTAGTGCCTACAATCCTCTTTCTCCACCAATACAAATCAGCAATACCGTCGTCAACAACAATCAAAGTAATATTGGTTTTGGAGGAGCACTTTGTTTGAACGTTGGGAGTATGCTGCTTGATAACGTAGACTTTAGTAACAACAACAGTGTCGATAGTGCTGGTGCACTTTTCCTTAGTGATAATGGTAATAATAGCTCTACAGAAATTATCAATGGTTCAGATTTTGATCAAAATTTCACCGCCTATTCAGGTGGAGCAATTTATGTTTCACAAAATCTCTATAGCAATACTGTAACTGTAAATGGTTCCACTTTTACTTCTACTTCTCCGAGCGGCTCTTATGGAGGTTTTATTTATAATCAGGATGGAACATTGGATGTCAGCAATAGTACTTTTAATTCCAGTGGTGTTGCCATAGCCGGTACTGGAGGAGCAATTGCCAATAGTGGTGATCTAAGTCTTAACAATGTTTCCATTAACGACACCGGATCAGAATATTACGGTGGAGCAATCTACAATGAAGGCATCATGGATATTCTGAACAGTTCACTGGTCAATAACTTCACCAATTTCTTTGATGGTGGTGGCATCTACAATGAAGGTGATCTAACCATTGATCAGTCATTTATTGATTCAAATCATGCTACGAGTACGGGTGGTGGTATTTATCATATTTTAGGTAATTTAATTATCAATAATTCTACCATTTCCCAGAATACTTCCGATACTCATGGTGGTGGTCTATACATGTCTAACCCTATTACTTCTGCTATTATCAATTCCAGCACCATCGCCAATAATATTGCCAGTGGCGGTAATGGCGGAGGGTTGGCCAACGATTCTACCGGCCCACTTAATATCAGTAATACAATTTTCGCCTACAATTCAGCCACAGGTCTTGGCCAGGACTGTTAGTCTACAACTCAGTTTTCCACTGGAGATTACAATCTTTTCAGTGATGCTGCAGACTGTGGAGGAATTTTCCAGCCCAATGATTTATTGGATATCGATCCATTACTTGGATCACTCGGTTTGAATGGAGGTACTACCATGAATTATGCTTTAACTTCTTCCAGCCCTGCCATCAATGCTGGTAATACTGCTCTGACTATTGATCAGCGTGGAATAATCAGACCTCAAAATGGTGCTGATGATATCGGTTCATACGAATTTGACCAGGATATTACACCTCCGGTCATTGCCGAAGTTACTCCGGTTTCAACTCCTACCAATGACAATACTCCAAGCTATACTTTTTCCAGTACGGAAGAAGGTAGCATTGCTTACGGCGGAGATTGTAGTGGGGCGACAGGAGTGGCCGGTCTCGGCAACAATACAATTTCCTTCAATCCACTTGCTGAAGGTTTACACAATAACTGTACCATTACTGTCACTGACAGCGGGACCAATGTCAGTAATATTTTAAATGTCAGTCCATTTACTATCGACACAGTTGCACCAGTTCTTGCTCAAATTATACCGGTTCCGACACCAGATACTGACACCACTCCCAATTATACTTTTTCTTCCACTGAAATTGGCAACATTTCTTATGCTGGTGATTGTAGTTCACCAACTTCCGTTGCAGCTGTCGGAAACAATCTCATCACTTTCAACACCTTAGCTCTTGGCATACACAATAACTGTACTATCAGCGTAACCGATGCGGCCAGCAATATTAGCAATATTCTGGCTGTAACCTCTTTTGAAATCACCAATCCTCCTACTCCACCATCCAGTGGAGGCGGTGGAGGAGGAAGTGCAGCTTTTGGACAAGGCCCATCATCTGGTGGTCAACCAGTTGTTCCTACTGAGCCCACTACTCCGACAGAACCAACCACCCCCACTGAACCTACAACACCAACAGAGCCTAGCACTCCCACCGAACCAACTACTCCAACAGAACCTGCCACGCCAAGCGCTCCAGCTGAGCCAACCACTCCAACTACTCCGACCCAGCCGGCTGCGCCCGCCGAAAACCCTGTTTCTCAGCCAACCACCACCTCAGAAAATCCAACCACCGAAAATACTGATTCAGGTGATGCAACAGGCTCAACTGATAACAGCTCCACATCAACCTCAAGTGGTTCTTCCAATCCAGAAGTTTTTGTCCCATCTAACTTTATTAAATTCACTCCATCAGCCAATTCATCCAGCTGTAATGCCGCCAGTTTTTCTGCTCAATACAATCTTGCTAACTTAAATGGTGACACCGACGGAGATGGTCTTTCAGATGCAATGGAGTGTCAATTAAATACCAATCCAACCAATGCGGACTCAGATAATGATGGCAAAACCGACGCTTTTGAAGCGCTTAATTTAAACACCAATCCCAATCAGGCTGACGATTTCAATCCTGGTCGTGTTGACCGTGATTTCGTCATAGTTACCTTGCCAGAAGACAGCTTAATCACAGCTGACGATACTCCTCTTTTCCTTGGTCTTTCCAAACCTGTCAAAAATGTACAGGTTTATATTTTCGACAAATCGGTTGTAGAAAGAGGTGATCAAACCGAAGAAGAATTCAACAATTATCTGATCGGTATTTTACAGAAATTTATCAATAACACTCTTGATCCAAACAATCCCGAAGAAGCTAAATTTATTGGTAAAATCCGCAACATCGGTGATTCTTCCACTGACCTGAACGGTTTGTTTGCACTCGATTCAGAGCTTTCTTTACGTGATAATCAATACCTCGTAATGGGTAATGTCGGAAAAGTTTATTCTGTGCCAGTTGAATTCACCATCGACAGTTCACTGCAATTTATCAGTCCAATTGTAGAAAATCTTGGTGGAAAAGATTTAACCATTGAAAATCTTTCTGGCCAGGCGGTTGTACAACTTGATGCTGATAATACCAAACCAATTCTTACTGGAAAAATTACTGTGCCAAGTAAAGTCGTAGCACTTTGGCAGTCCAATATCAGCTCATCTGCTCTGCTGGCTGACGCTCTTGATCAGGAATTCCGTCTCAGTCCACCTGCCGATCTGGAGCCTGGTGAACACACCGTGATTCTCACTGCTTATCGCAGCAGCGACAATGCTCAAAGCAAATCACAAAAAATTCGCTTCTATATTCCAGGTCCAACTTTAGCACCAATTAACGGTAGCCCATGGATTTATCTGGGAGTTGGTTTACTGGCAATTTTATTAATCATCCTGATTTTCCGCCGTCAGCAACAAAAGCCAGCTGCCGAATCAGTCATATCAACTCCAGCTACAGCTTCAACAGTTGGCACTACAACTCCAGGCAGCCCAAATACCGTTCAAGCACCAACAGATTCAACTATCAGTAACTCGACTGACTCAAGCACTCCGCCTACTCCTCCAACTTCTGTTTAATTTTGGCTTCCAGCCCTCTATCAGTAGGGTAATAAAATTTTCTGTCTTTCAATTGATCAGGCAAATGCTGCTGATCAATTTTTGCACCCTCAAAATTATGGGCATATTTATATCCTTCCCCATAACCCCATTCTTTCATCAATTTAGTCGGGGCATTTCTTATATGTAGTGGTACCTCCAAATTACCAGTTTCTTTAATAGTCTTTTTTATTTCACCAATTGCTGTGTACAAGGCATTAGATTTTGGTGCCATGGCCAGATGAACAACCGTTTGAGCCAGATTCACTTCACATTCCGGCATACCATTGAAATGGCAGGCATCTTTGGCTGCAACCGCCACCAGCAAAGCATGTGGATCAGCCATGCCAATATCCTCAGAAGCAAAGCGAATTAACCTTCTGGCAATATAGAGTGGATCTTCTCCTCCCTCCAGCATTCTCATCATCCAATACAAAGCTCCATCAGGGTCACTGTCGCGCATACTTTTATGCAGAGCGGAAATAATATTGTAATGTTCCTCACCTTTTTTGTCATAACGCAGATTTTTCTTCTGCAAAATCCGTCGCATTTCTTCCAGATCTACTGGCCATTTATCGGCAACTTTAAAAATCACTTCCAGGGTATTCAACAAATTTCGAGCATCACCATTGGCAAACCCAATTAAAAAATCCATGGCCTCATTGTCCAGTTCCAGCTCTGCTCCTGCCAACTCGCCAATTTTTTTCAATGCTCTTCTGGCAATTCCACTCAAAGCTTCATCATTCAAAGCTTTAAAAACAAAAACCTGTGAACGTGAAAGCAAAGCTGAGTTAACTTCAAAAGAAGGATTTTCCGTCGTTGCTCCAATCAAAATAACCGTTCCCCTTTCCGTATGTGGTAACAAAAAATCCTGTTGGGAGTTATTAAATCTATGAATTTCATCAACAAATAAAATTGTTCTTGTTCCCAGTCTCAAAAAATCTTCCGCCTCCGCTACCACTTTTCTTAGCTCCGGCACACCGGCAGTTACGGCCGAAATAGTCACAAACTTGGAAGCGGTTTTCTCAGTTATAATCTGGGCCAAAGTTGTTTTGCCCACACCCGGCGGCCCAAAGAAAATCATTGAATGTAATTGATCTGCCTCAATCAATTTTTTCAAAGTTTTGCCATCACCCACCAATTCTTCCTGACCAAAAAATTCCTCCAAAGTTTTGGGACGCATCATATTGGCCAGAGGTTCCCTGAGCAAATGGCCCACACTAATTTTTTTGGTTTTTGGCATAAAATATCGGGCAAAATTAATCCAAAATTAGTATAAAAGCGAAACTGGTATGCAAACAAATGTTTGGGTTCACAGAATACACCCAATGGCAAAGCGATTCCAAGATATTCTATCTTGCCCAAATCTAAAATAAGTGGTCGCGCCCCCGGCTGGCCTTCGGCCGCCGGGGGCGCTCTATTTTGGACTTCGAGCCCTGAGGGACTCTCGTCCAAGTTGGTCATGCCGTGAAGGCGTAGCTCGCGCACATCTGAATGTAGCTTCTCCGATGTGCCTGGTTCTCGCAGGCCCTTTCATAGGCCGCTTCGACCAGCTTCAGCTGTTCCGCCGTCAGCTCTGGCGGCTCTTGCAGCTGTTCAGCTGACCAGAGCAGTAGCTTCATCACCATGCGGTGATCGAGGCGAAATCGCCTCATCAGAGCTTCCAGTGATTGCTGGGAGATTTTCTCTTCTCCCAGGAAGCGCAGCACTTCAGCGGCTACCTTCGGTTCGAGCCTTGGCTCTGCCAACAGCTCTTCTGCCGCCTCGTCGCGGTAGTAGTTGAACACCTCCATTCGACGCACCAGGATTACCCAGCGCACCTTGAGGGGGACTCGCTTGATCTGACTGACCAGCTCATCCCAGATCATGTAGCGGAGTGGTTTCATGTAGAAAAGCATGTATCTCCTTCAGCCTTGTGACCAAGCGCACAATAACACATAGTTGAATTTAGTCAACACTCGCAGTATTTGCAACCGTTTCATTCTGGGGTTTTCTCCTTAGCCCTCCACCTCTTTCAATAAATTTTCCAGATAATTTTCTTCTTCTCTTTTGGCAGCAGCTTCACGTAATTCTCTTAAATGTCCACCTTCATTTTTCCCCGTATAGTCATCAATTACACCTTTAATCATCAAAAGTTCTGTTTCCAGGCCTTTTTTATCTGCATCTATCACTTTTTCCACAAAATCAGTCATGCTTACATCTCTTCTGATCACAGCCGCCTTCAAAATAGCTATTTCCTCTAAAGTAAGGCCCTGAAAAGCTTTGCAAAAAGTCATTTTTCTAAGCATTTCACGCATTTTTTCTGCCTCTGTCATACTATTTTGATTAATTTCTCTCACTTTGCCACAGTCTGCTCTTAATAAAAAGCCGTTTTTATGGTAAAATACAGAGATAAATCCCAAAAAATCACTATGGCCGACGAAAAGCAACAACCGGAAATATCACCAAAACCAAGCGACAATCTCGACGTAGAAACGCTTGATCCTGGCAAAAAAGCCGAAAAACTGGCTGAACAACAATTGGAAATGAAGCAGAAAGGCGAAAAAAAAGCCCTCGATGCTGACCATCAGGAAAAAGCCAATGATGTCCAGGCCAAGGCCGCTGAGAACCGCGCCGATGTACTGGTGTCCACTCCAGATAAACCAGCCGCGACCAACGACACGCCCACTCCCACTCCCGACCAGCCAACCGCGGCCCCCGCAGATTCACCAGCTCCTGCCCCTGCCCCTGCCAACACGCCCGCCAATGCGCCGGCAGTTACAGCAGACAGCCCCGCTCCCGCTAATGCCCCTCAAGAAAGCAAAGACATGTGGGGCAAAGTAAAAGAGTTTTTCTCCGATCTAGGCGACAAAATCACCGCTTTTTTTAATAAATTATTTGGTGGCAAGGATGGCCAACCGGCAGCGGGTTCTGAGCCGGCCGCTGCCAATGCTCCCGCCTCCTCACCTGACGCTCCCATTTCCGGTCCAGATTCCACGGCTGGTTTAACTGGTGACAATCTTCTCAATCACCCTCAATTCAAAGAACGTGCCCAGCAAATTGCCACCAAAATTGGTGTCAGTCTTGCCGATCTCTACGCCATTTTCAAGATGGAAGGAGTTACTCGAGACAAAGGTGTAGATCCACAGGCCGTTAATCCTACTTCTGGCGCCAGTGGACTTATTCAGTGGATGCCCAAATATGCTCCAGTACCAATCGAAGATCTGCGCAAAATGACTGGTTTGCAGCAGCTTGAATTTGTTGATAAACATTTCAGTCCGCATGCTGGCAAAATTAAAAGTTTTGCTGACATGTATGCTTTGGTTTTCTGGCCTGCTGCAGTTGGTAAGCCAGCTGATTATATTTTTGGCGCTCCCGATATGGAATACGCCAAAAAAGTCGCTCAACAAAATTCCGGTATAGCCAAATTCTCTCAACGTTCCGATGGGCTTATTGATAAAGCCGGCTTCGATCGTTATGCCAACTCCAGACGTCCAAAGGATTCCGCAATAGCCTAGTGAGATAATCTAATAAGCCTGGCAAGGACATCCAAAGACATCCTCACCAGACCAAGTCTCTAATCCACAATCATTGGCAGAATCAGTGGTTGTCTGTCTATTTTGGTTACCACAAACTGATCAATACTTTCACGTAAATGCAGTTTGGCTTCTTCATAATTAAATGAAGGATTGCTTTTCACAAAGTTCTGATATGAATCAGTAGCATGTTTACGTATACCGTTGAGAATTTCCTGTGACTCTTCCATGTAGATGAAGCCACGTGTTTCCACACGCACATCACCTTTGAGAGCACGGCTATTTCTATCAACTGGCAATGTAACTACTATTACGCCATTTTCAGCCAGAATTTGTCTATCCATCATTACCTGTGAACCGATATCACCACCACCCATACCATCAACCAGAATATAATTGGTCTGCACGCGTTCACCAGTTGATTTCAATTCACCGGAACGAAGTTCCAGTACATCACCATTTTCAATCATCACTACTTTTTCTTTTGGAAAACCTAATTCATGTACCATTACTTCACCGTGAATTCTTCTCATGAAATATTCACCGTGAACCGGCACAAAATATTTTGGTTTAACCAGACTGAACATCAATTTCAAATCTTCCTGTTGCCCATGCCCTGAAGCATGTACATCCATGATATGATTGTTGATAATAATGGCTCCCAGACGGCTCAGATTATTAATCACTCTTACCACGGCCATTTCATTGCCGGGAATTGGTGATGAACTGAGTACTACTGTATCGCCCTTTTTAATTTTTACCTGAGCATGTTCATTGAGTGCCATACGGCTCAAAGCCGCCATTGGCTCACCCTGTGAACCGGTAGTTAGAATAATCGTTTTTTCTGATGGATGTTTTTTGGATTTTTTAACATCCAAAACCAATCCCTGTGGATATTTCAAATATCCCAGTTGAGCCGCCATCAATGAATTATCAATCAGGCTTCTTCCACTCAGGAAAATTTTCTTGCCATATTTAACTGCGGCATCAACAATTTGTTGAATACGTCCTATCTGTGAAGAGAATGAAGCAATGATTACGCGTCCATCAGCATCAGCAATAATTCTGTCCAAAGTATGCCCGATTTTCTTTTCTGAAATTGTATAACCAGGTTTCATGGCATTGGTAGAATCACTCATCATTACGGAAACATTCTTATCGCCAAAAGCGGCAATCTTGGAGAATTCCGGTGGCAATTGTGCGCCAGCAGGACTCAAATCAATTTTGAAATCTCCTGTATGTACAATCGAACCTGCCGGAGTTTCTATAAATAAACCGCAGGAATCCGGAATTGAATGTGTCACACGGAAAAATGAAACCTTCATTTTTCCAAAGAAAATCTCATCATTAAAGTTCACCGTATTCAAAGTAGCCTGATTGGTCAGACCAAATTCATCCAATTGTTTTTTGATCAGACCCATTGTCAATTTACCGGCAAAAATTGGCGGGACATTGAGTTTAGGCAGCAGATAGGGAATGGCCCCGATATGATCAAGATGACCATGTGTTACCACTATGCCTTTAATTTTATGGATTTTATCCTTCAGATAATTGATATCCGGAATTACATAATCCACACCGAGCATATCGGCTTCGGGAAATTGGAAACCCAGATCAATCAAAAAGATTGAATCTTCGTATTCCAAAATCATCGTATTTTTACCGACTTCATCCAATCCACCAACCGGAATAATACGTAATACTCCATGTGGATCATATTTCGCCTGATTTGGTTGGGCATTATCCGCCCGACGCAAAGCACTTTGAAACTTATGACGTTGATTAAAATTTCCACTAAAAGCAGAACGGCCACGGCCGCGTTTATCGCGACCCCGCTTGTTCTTACTTTTTCCTGGTCCACCCTGACGTCCAGGATGTCCCTGTTGGCCGGGTTTACCCGGCTGATTTGGTGGATTTTGCAATCCACCTTTGACAGATGGTTGACCACCTTTTTGTAATGCTGCATTTGTTTGAGGTGCAACATTTTTGCCCAGAGCTTGAGTGCCAGACGTACCGCTATTTAAAGCTGCGGTCGAATTAGCAGACTGCTGTTGAGCCGACTGAGATTGACTATTTCCTGTTTTCCCTATGTTCAAAGTTTGCTTTAACCATTGGTCCAGAATATCGAGTTTCTTAGCCTTATCCTCTTTTCTGAAATCTTCCATTAACTTTTGTTAAATTGTAATTTTAATGTTTTTAATTTGTGTTATATAAATACGCGATTTAAATAACTTATCTTTCACTAATTATATCATGAAATGAAGCTCGTATTATGACATGGTATTTACATTTTTGCAAATCCTATTCTAATAGGAGGGTCTTCCCGGGTCATTAATATTTCTATTCAAAAATTTGTATTAAAAATAATCAAAGTATTGAAATCGCCCCGCAACCGTCGCTCAGCGTGCTGTCGCACGCCTCGCTTCGGTTCGCGGGGCTCCTGTCATGCAGCCATCTTCACAGCAGAGAAATTGTAGTAATTGTTACTGACAACTTCACTGCCAGAATCTGGCATGCCGTTCTTCCGGCTCTACGGGACCGCCGGCAGCTCGAACTTCAGATCTTCGAGTTCGACCACCCGGGTCTCGGGGACGCGGCTGGCAGCGTCCAGCATGTGGCAGTAGGCCACGAAGCCGCGAATGCGGTTCTTGTTGACCTCGTGCAGCACACGGACGTGGAAGCGATGTCCGCCGACCATCAGCGCGTTGTCCTTCGCGAACTGCGGCGTGATGCCTTGTCCAGCCGCGTTGGTGAGGCTGGCCCGTCCATTGGTGAGGACATTGCCAGCGCTGTCGTGGAGCACGTAGCCCACGATCTTGCGTCCCTTGGCGTTGAGGTCGGTCGGCGTCAGCGGATTCTTCTTGGCGTCCAGCAGAGGATCGCCCTTGGCGGTCTTCACCACCAGGTTGGCCGGGAGGTCGATGGCCCGCGCCGGCTCCTCGAAGACGGTGGGAGCACTCCAGTCGCCCGGACGCACATCGTAGAAGCGATGCTCGCCGTTCGGGCCGGGGTTGAACATCTCGTAGTCCGAGATTTCGATCTCCTTACCGTCCTTGATCATCTGGGCAACCTCATCGCCCGTCTGCTTCGTCGTCACCCTCAGCACCCACTGCCCGATTTTGAATACACACAGCATGGCACGCTCCAGAGATCTAATCAGCTGCTTGCACAGCCTTTCGATCGGTGAGACCTCCAGCCCGAGGGCCTTTGGTCGATCTGGTTCCCAGACTCGAGACCACCCCAAATCCAGGAAAAAATTGACTATTCCTAGTCCGCTTTTTCCTGAATTCGGGGCTAAATTTAGGCAGAGTAGAGCCTTATTTTAAAAGAACAGCCCGCACTATACACTTGCCCCTTGATAAATTGCAAATTTATTGTATAGATTATTAGTCAATGTCATTGACGAGCTGGACATTCTATCGTATCATCACCTCTTATTGCACTGTCCAAATGTCTAAAAAATCTCTACAATTAGGGCAAGTCAAGGCTTTAGAAGCTATTCAGGAACGCCTGGCTACTAGAACTGCTGATCAATCAGCCGAACAGCTATTGGCTGAAATTACAGCCATGGTTCGGGCTAGCCACCAACAACTCTTATCCACCCTGGAAGAAGAGCCCTTTGATTTATCAGTTTATCAAGCAAAACTTCAAAAATTGCTTTCTTATTCAGAACAAATTCAAATTGAAGCACTTAAAGATTTACCCAGGGATTGTGAACTTGTAGTGCACAAAACCTATATTAAGAAAAAAGACGGTAAATTTTGGAAAGATGCTGTGATTAGAGTTACCAATAAAACACTTGGCAAAGTCTGGTATCAAACCATCAAAATTCAAGAATTCGATCAACTTGATAAACACTCAGCTTTCAAAGAAATCGGTCAAGAGATGTTGCCAGTACGTCTTAACAATGAACAATTAGAAGTTGGTATTGGTATACGCAATCCAGTTGGTGCACTTGGACAACCGGTTTTTTATTGCCAAGGTGGTTCTACCCATCGCCCCTCGCCCTCAATTTTTCAAAGCTGGCCAGAAGACAAATTGGCCTTACAAGGACCAATACGCCGTGATGCCAATCGTATGAGTGGTCAAATCAAAACCGGCATAGCCTTAGTCGAATCATCCGATCTGCCCAATATTAATGAGGACAAAGAAAGAATGGTTTGGTTCACTATTCCTGAACTACAGCAATTAAGAAAAGAGCCACAATTCTGCGATGCCTCAACTAATTATTTGGCAGAACATCTCTTGGGCAATTTACCTCAGATCAAAGCTGCTTTAGCTAAGTTAGGCTAATTCAAAACCTTCAAATAACCTTCTTTATAGAGGAAGCTTAACACTTTCCCATCTTCGCCATGATTGGCCAAAGCCTCTGCCACAGTCATTTCACCGGCTTTAATTTTAGCAATCAATTCATTGGCAGTTTTCTTGGAATGTTTGTGTAATTTATCTTCGCGCACAATCAATCCCATACCAATTACAAAGATTACACCCATCATCAACCAGAATACGCCTTTTTCAATATGTACTCCCATTGTTTCAAAAGCGAGTTTCGTACCTACAAAGAATACCAATTGGTAAGCCAAATCTTCTAGTTTTGGATATCTCTCCAAAGCTTTGACAAAATATCCAGACAAAAATCTCATCAAAATAATTCCGGCAATTCCACCAAACCACAGTACCCAAAGTTTATCGCTGAAAGCTACTGCGGTTGTGATGCTATCAATTGAGAAAACTATATCAGTAAGTTCCACTGCTACGACCACTTTCCAGAAATTGCTGGTAGTTTTTTTCGGCCCACTTGCGTGTTCTCCCATGCCAAAGAACATATGCTTCATGGCCAAATAAACCAGATATGCACCACCAATTAATTTAAATGCTTCAAATTTAACCAGATATGCTGCAAAAATAATGGCGATAACTCTGAAGGCAAAAGCACCCCAAATACCCAGTCTCAAAGCCTTTTTACGTTTCTCTTCTGGTAGGTCTTTTACCAAAATTGCCAGCACCAGAGCATTGTCTACAGAGAGTATTCCCTCAAGCAGTGCTAGCGTACCAACTGTCAGTAAATCATGTGCTTCAAATGTGCCAATATCAAACATCTTTGTTTGCTAAAAATATTGAACAAATTGTTGCATAGAATACATCAAAAATAAAGTCCTAACCGGCCTAAATTCCGATACTGTAATTTTAGCTTTTTTGACAAAATCCGCTCCAAAGAGTAAAACCATAAATCGTTCTTTTAAAATTCAACCAAATTAGAGAGCTATCTGCCCACAGTTTGATAATTTCTCGCCTGCACTCATAGTGTTCGCGGTGAAAGTTTTACTGGGCAGATATACTCTCTGTTTTGTAGTCCTACCTCCAACCTAAGGTGTCCCGATGAGCCAAGTCCCATCCATCGTCCTCAAGTTGTCCGCCCAAGCCTCGCTCGTACACGTTGCGCAAGCTCAGTACGATCAGTCCGTCGCGGAGTTCAAGAAGATTCGCCCCGAGCTTTCAATGCCCAACGAGCTGTCTTCGCTCCGTCACCAGATCGACCAGCAGCGCACCGCGCTCAGCCAGGCCAAGGAAACCTGGGAGAAGCTCTGCGAAGAGTTGCTCCAGGCCGCTGGTCATCACCCTCAGCCCATCGACACGGGCAACCCTCACCTCAACCACATGGTCAAGTTCGCGCCGACGCTGCTCGAGGCTCAACGCCTCTGCAAAGAGGCCTCTGACGAGTACCTCGCCAGCAGGAAGCTGAATCATCCCGACCAGGACAAGTTGGTGGAGAGTCGGAACAAGTTGGATCCCGCTCAGGCCCTCGCCAACAGCGAGAGGCAGAACTGGGGCAAGCTCTGCCAAGAGTTGCTTCAGAGCATGAGCGCGACCGCCTCGGTCGCCTCCTCCTCGTCCAACTAACAAAACAGAACCCACGGGTCGCGTGCTTAAGTGCGCCGCCCGTGTTCCCCAAAATTATTCCAATTCTGGATAAAGTTTGAATCTGCTTAGCAATTGACCAACTTCAGCTTTGACCTGATCACGCACTGCACTGTCCAGAATATATTTTGCTAAACCTGGCTTACCATCTTTTCCAGGTGCAGGTTTGCAGGCACTTAAAACGCGTTTAAGTAATCCGGCAATTATGCGCATTTCTTCCACGCCCATACCCAATGTGGTCAGAGCGGGTGTTCCCAGGCGTAATCCACTGGTATACCAGACGCCATTTGGATCAAAAGGAATGGCATTGCGATTCAAGGTAATTCCACATTCACGCAAAGCTTCTTCGGCTTGTCTACCTGTGATACCAAAGCTGTCAAAAACATTGATTTGTAAAAGGTGATTTTCTGTTCCACCAGTCAGTACTTTCATGTCCTGCTTCACACATTCTTCCGCCAATGCAGATGAGTTTTCCACAATTTTTGCTGCATAAGTTTTGAATTCTGGACGCAATGCTTCACGGAAAGCTAAAGCCTTGGCTGCCATCACATGTGGTAATGGTCCACCCAGAACTGCTGGGCAACCCTTGTCCACAAATTCAGCCAACCATTTTTTACAAAGCACAATTCCTCCACGCGGACCACGCAAAGTTTTGTGCGTAGTTGAGGTGACAATATCAGCATAAGGAATCGGATTGAATTCACCAGTAAATACACCACCAGCCACCAGTCCGGCAAAGTGAGCCATATCTACCATCAGCACTGCACCCACTTCATCAGCAATTGCCCGCATTCGCGCAAAGTCTATACGTCGTGGATAAGCTGAAAATCCCGCCAGCAAAATCAACGGTTTAACTTCACGGGCCATCGCAGCAATCTGATCATAGTCGAGTAAACCGGTTTCTTTGGAAACCGCATATTGATGTGCATCAAAAAGCCAAGCCGAAATATTCATGCGATAACCATGCGTCAAATGCCCTCCTGAACCAATGTCCAGGGCCATCATTTTTTGATTGAAAGTTTTCTGTCTCAAATCCACCCAATCAGCTTCTCCAAGTGAGCGAATATCTTTTGGTGCTTCTCCACCTGCAGCCATTTTCGCCGTTACTTCATCGAGAAAACCACGATGAACTTTCGCTGCCAAAATTGAAGTAAAAGCCACCAGATTGGCATCAGCTCCTGAGTGGGGTTGTACATAAGCATGCTCCGCCCCAAATAATTCACAAGCTAAGTCAGCTGCTTCCTTTTCAATTGCATCGACATTTTCGCAACCGGCATAAAACCTTGCTCCTGGTACACCTTCAGCATATTTATCAGTCATCAAATTTCCCATGGCCTGCTGTACTGAGAGAGAAGAATAATTTTCCGAAGCAATCATTTTTAAATTTGATCTTTGATCAGCCAATTCCTTGAGTATGCGTTCAGCGATTGCCGGG
>JADLFY010000038.1 GCA_020849575.1 Candidatus Peregrinibacteria bacterium | reverse complement strand
TGAATTTAAAATTCGGCAATATGAACAGGCTGCCGAGGAATATGAAGAGAAAGCAGCTCTTCACCATGCCATGGCGAATGAATTGACCGCAGGAAAATCCGTTGCAGAAAAAAAAACAGCACCCGGAGATCTGCAACTTGAAAAAACCAGCGTTATTTCTCCATCAGAAACTACAGGTAAATTCTAAGCGTCAAAGCATAGCAATAACAATGGATATGGCCTGACAATTGAAACAGGCCATATCAGACGATTCGATTACCATTATTCCACTGACCAAAATATATCCGCCTGCTAATCGAGAAGTGATTCCCATTTTTCAGACAGTTACCTTAGGAGTTATTTTCCGACATATCAACCTGATCAGGTGGTGCCATAAAGGTCTGATGTTTTCGATTTTCATTGTAAAGTCGGAAATTACGACCAACCTCACATTTGCGGAGTGGAGTAGCGTTTTTATCGACGCCAAAATGACTACCGCACTTCTGGATCGGTTGATCCATCATTGCCACATTATCGAAACTGGAAACGAGTCCTTCCGTTACAAACAGAATGCCGCGAGTGCAAAAATCAGAATACAGCAACGGGAAAAGGAAAAATATTCACCAGAAGAAAATCTGGTCAACTTGTAGTCAATTACAACAAACTAAAACATCAACAGGAAGCAAACAACCCAGTCTAGTCGACTTATCCACAGATGCGTAGTATCCTGCGCTCTGTTTCCCCCTGATCAAAATTCAACCGTAATGGGTGGTCAATTTTAAACCGGTATCAACAGACAAGATTTCGTACCCAAAACTATTGCCGCAAAAAAACAAATAATTCTCCCAAGTAAAATCAATTCTCTGATTGGCGGCCGCTAAAAACCTCAAGAAGATAAATGGTTAAAACGCTTCCGGTTGCAGCGCATGACTCTGGAAACTATTCAATGGAAATCAAAGTTAATTTTCTCGACAATCTCAGGCTTGAGGCTAAATTTGATGATTTTACTGTCATCACTGATCAACCTGTTCGCTACAAAGGTGATGGTTCAGCCCCCAGTCCTTTCGATTACTTCCTGGCTTCGTCAGCCCTTTGTGCAGCCTATTTTGTGCGAGTGTATTGTTTGTCCCATGCCATTCCTACTGAAAATATCAGGTTGTCGCAGAACAATATTGTTGATCCTGAAAACCGTTATAACCAGATCTTCCAAATTCAGGTGGAATTGCCAGAAAGCATCTCGGATAAAGATCGCCAAGGTATCTTAAGATCCATTGACCGCTGCACTGTAAAAAAAGTAGTACAAACTGGTCCTGAGTTTAAAATTGAGTCGATTGAAAACCTAGACAAAGACGCACAAGCCATGCTGATGGGGCGACCAGAAGGCGATTCCAGTACCTGCATCTTAGGTAAAGATCTGTCACTTGAACAAACCATCTCAAATATGACTGGTATTTTGGCTGACCTTGGCATGAAAATAGAGATTGCGTCTTGGCGCAATCTTGTGCCAAATGTGTGGTCACTGCATATACGCGATGCAGCGTCACCGATGTGTTTTACCAATGGTAAAGGCTCAACTAAAGAGAGTGCACTTTGTTCGGCACTCGGTGAGTTTGTCGAGCGCCTTAACTGCAATTTTTTTTACAACGATCAATATTTTGGCGATGCGATTGCCAACAGCGACTTTGTGCATTATCCAAATGAAAAATGGTTTAAGCCGGGGCCGAATGACGAATTACCAGCAGGCATTTTGGATGAGTATTGCTTAGCCATCTATGATCCGGACGGTGAGCTGCGTGGCTCAAATCTGATTGATACCAACTCAGGTTTGGTTAAACGTGGTATTTGCTCTATTCCATTTGTGCGTCAGTCCGATAGCGAAACCGTTTATTTCCCGTCTAATTTGATTGAGAATTTATTCTTAAGTAACGGCATGAGTGCGGGTAATAACCGGTATGAAGCCCAAGTGCAATGCCTATCTGAGATCTTCGAACGTGCGTTAAAAAAACAAATTATTGAACAAGAGATTGCCTTGCCAGACGTGCCGCAACATGTGCTTGAGAAATACCCAAGCATCTTGGAGGGTATTGCCGCCCTGGAAGAGAAAGGCTTTCCTGTGGTGATTAAAGATGCTTCCTTAGGCGGCCAATTCCCAGTGATGTGTGTGACACTAATGAACCCAAAAACGGGTGGCGTATTTGCATCATTCGGTGCCCATCCAAACTTCGAAGTGGCGCTGGAGCGAAGCCTGACTGAGCTATTACAAGGTCGCAGCTTTGAAGGTTTAAATGATGTGCCACAACCAACCTTTAACAGTCTGGCGGTAACGGAGCCAGAAAACTTTGTTGAACACTTTATAGACTCGACGGGTATTATTTCCTGGCGCTTCTTCAGCAGCCAGCATGACTATGAATTCTGCGAGTGGAATTTTTCAGGCTCCAATGAACAAGAAAGCAAGCGCTTGCTGGATATCTTAAAGGGCTTAGGCAAGGAAGTTTATATTGCTGAATTTAATGATCTTGGCGCAGCTGCTTGTCGCATCCTGGTGCCGGGTTATTCTGAAATCTATCCAGTTGAAGATCTTATTTGGGACAATACCAACAAGGCGCTGGATTACCGTGAAGATATCTTGAATATTCATGCTTTGAGCGATGACGGCCTGGTAAGTTTGGTAGTACGTTTAGAAGAAAGTCAGCTAAATAACTATACAGATATCAGAACCTTGATTGGCATTGAATTCGATGAAAATACTGTTTGGGGACAGTTGACCATTCTTGAACTAAAAATTCTTATCTATCTTGCTTTAGGTAAGCTTGATGAAGCCATTGAGTTAGTGAAAGAATTCTTGCAGTATAACAACAATACCGTAGACCGTGGTTTGTTCTATCAAGCGGTTCATACGGTGCTTGAGATCACTTTGGACGAAGATTTGGTGCTTGAGCATTTCATTGCCAATCTAAATAGAATGTTCGGTAAAGAAGCCATGGATATTGTGGTCGGCTCAGTAACCGGCGAAGTGAAATTCTTTGGCCTAACCAAAACCAGCATGCAGCTAGAGGGCTTAGACAAGCATCTAAGACTCATCGAAAGCTACAAAAAGCTTCATCAAGCCCGCAAAGCGAATAAAGTGTAAAGGGTCTACCATTAAATTTTTCAGGATGACATGGCACAGATCGGTCAGTAGAATATCAGTTTGCAGGCTACTTGCTAATCAGGAGTATCAATGGTTACAAAAACCTCTCCCGTTTCTTCATCACAAATAGCCCTTGCAAGTACCCGTGATATTCCAATCCATTTTGCTAAAGCAATGACAAGTGTCTTTATAGTTGCAAGAGGCAAGAAATCTGGATGACATAAACTTATCCAGGCTACTCCCCTAAATCCAAACAAGTTTAACAGGTGATGAGCTTACTACTAGATACCCCCAGTCACCCGATAATTCATAACCTTTATTAGATAGTTGAAAGCTATCTATATTTCCATAATCTTTGCTACCAGTCGCATCAGTAAATAATTTATTATTCTTCTCCAGCCATTTAAAAGATTTTAAGTTCTGGAAGATTATTTTCCCTTTTTTATAACAGTATTGCTCATTCGGTTTTGGTTTTATATATAACGGATGGTTTTCTGTTAGAGCCACTTCAATGGTAAAGGAAATTTCATCTTCGGCCTCATCTATACTTAAGACAAAACTATCTTCTAAATATATATCTGCAAAATCTTCCCAATCTGAATAAGTATTCATCATAAGCCTATAAATCGAAATTAATCGGGGTGTGGTTCTTAGCAGAATTACGGAATTACGGTGACAGTTTACTAGGAATTACGGTGGAATTACGGTGACAGTTTACTAAATACACTTAATTCCCACTCTTTACTTTCTTTTGCGGCCACGCTTCTTCGCCTTAAGTTCACGACCAGTCATTGCCGCTAACTTTTCGATCCAATCCTCCGAACCCAAAGGTCGTCCCGTTGTTTCCGACTGACGAAGCCTTTTGAATGCCTCGGTAACATCTTCCTGAG
>JADLFY010000037.1 GCA_020849575.1 Candidatus Peregrinibacteria bacterium | reverse complement strand
GGTAAAACTTTTACCTGACCGGTACGCAAATCAAATTGGGCTCCATGTCGCGGACATTCAATTCTAAATCCATGCAGATAACCGGCTGAAAGGGAAGCTTGGGCATGACTACAGGTATCCTCTACAGCAAAATATTTGTCCTCCACCATGGCCAGCATTAAAAATACTTCGCCAGCCCTCACGCGTTTTTTCTGGCCATTTTGTAAATCTCCAACTTTAGCTACTATAAATTTTTCCGCCATCAAGTTTTTCCAATAAAATTCTTTCCAATTCTAACATTAAATTTTCTTCAACCGAACTAAATTGCTTCAAACCATCCTTTACAAATGCTTCTACCAGTAATCGTTCAGCCTGTTCACGTTCAAAGCCCCGGCTTTCCAGATAAAACAGAATATCTTCATCCACTTTACCCATAGTTGCCGCATGTCCCGCTTTTACTTCATTGGGAATAATTTCCAGCGAGGGAATGGCTTTGGCATGAGCTTCTGGTGATAAGAGCAGACTTTGTAATTTCAAAAAAGTATCCGAACCGTTTCCGCCAGCCGGAATAAATACATCAGCCAAAATATCAGTTTCACTTGCTCCGTTCAAAACACTTTTAACACTGAATCTCGACACACTATTACGACCCTGATGAATAATTTTCCAGTTTTCTCCAAACTTTTGTTCATCTTTTCCCCAAATATATTCCACAATTTCCAGTCTGGCTTCATTGTCCAGCGTCACAGCAATATTTAGTTTTTTACTTTGTGGCCTGGCAATAATCAGTAATTTTACTTCCTGCCCCTCAGCAATCTGGATTTGACAGTCAGTTGAGAGCTCAGTCCAAAAAAAACCACTGGAAAGGCTGATCTCTCCTTTTAGCTCTGTCTGTTGTATTAAATTTTGGCTTTGCATCAGGCTTTATTTAACACAATCATTGCAAATTTCCTAAAGATAATGTAAAAAATCCCCGTTAATTACGGAATATTTTTAAGAGATGACAAGAAAAAGCAGGAACAATGGGCATGGCAATGGTAAAATGGCTCTTCCTCCGACTACTACAGAAATTGACAAGGCTGAGACAGCTTTGAATAGTAAATTTCCTTTTGCTATTGATGAAACCAGATTAGATTTCCTCCAACGTTTTGAGTCATTAAAGCCTCAACTAAACAGCTATGTGCTGATTTGTGGTATCAGGTCGAGAATAGGGGATACCAGTGTCAATCTACTTCCTGAAGAAGAGATTCTGGATTTACCAAGCGATATGGGATTTTTTAGAAGATTTTTTGGGCGTGGGACAGCTCTCAATGAATTTATTGAACTTCAGGGTATGGCTTGCCGCCTAGATGCCAAGGCCATTAGTACCGCTGCTGCAACAGCCATTCAACTAGGACGAACTTTTTATAAGCCAGGCTTGGAAACAACCTCTGAAAATCAGCGTCTGATCAATCTGCTGCGGGCAATTACTGTGATGTTGGCCCGTATTATGGCTAAAATCAGCAGTCGCAGTGAGGCCTATCTGCATTTGGAAAGAGCCAGACTACGCAGAGACTATAAACACCACAAAGCCTTTCGGGCTGTTTTGACCTTAACTATTGAATTTGATCGCAATATACGCAAACTCACCAAGCTGGATCAGCTAAAAGATCTACAGGACAATCAAGTGCTTATTGATGAATTGACCACCAATATTCAATTATATTACGGAATGTTGATCAGAGCCTGTACGGAACTGGAATTATCCATTAATGATCAGGATTACCCTGAATCTGCATTACTTCAGGATTCTATGTTGGAAGCTGCTTTCTTGGCTCATCGTCAGCTGGAAAAAGAACGTCAGGCCAGAGTATTGATAGAAGACACTATGCAGGGTGCTCTGGAAATACTCGATGAAGGTGCTGCTTTTGATGAAGAATTAGAGCGGAAAAAAGCTTAACCCACACTTCCTTCCATCTCCATTTCCACCAACCTGTTCATTTCCAGGGCATATTCCATGGGTAAAATTTTCACGATAGGGTCAATAAAACCATTTACTATCATGGCAGCCGCCTCGGCTTCACTGAAGCCTCGGCTCATCAAATAGAACAATTGATCTTCAGAAATTTTTGTCACCGTTGCTTCATGGGCAATTGCCGAATCTGCTTCAGCAATGTCCATAGTCGGATAAGTGTCAGACCGGGAAATATCATCAAGCAGCAGTGCATCACAAACTGTACGGGATTTCACGCCGGTAGCTCCAGGCAAAACCTGCACCAGTCCTCTATAGCTTGATCTGCCTCCATCTCTCGATAAAGAGTTGGAAGTAATGGTAGAGGAGGTATCCGGCGCGGCATGTATCACCTTGGCTCCGGCATCCAGGACTTGGCCGGCCCCCGCCATCGCCACACTCAAAATCTCGGCCTTGGAGCCGCGCCCCATCAGATAAACAGCTGGATATTTCATTGTTACCTTTGAGCCCAGATTGCAATCCAGCCAGAACATTGTTGCTTCTTCTTCACAGCGCGCGCGTTTAGTCACTAAATTGTAAACATTGTTCGACCAGTTTTGAATGGTCGAATACTGAACGCGCGCTCCTTTTTTACAAATAATTTCCACTACTGCCGAATGCAGTGAATTGGATGAATAAGTTGGAGCAGTACAGCCTTCCACATAATGAACTGAACTTCCCTCATCTGCGATAATCAGTGTCCTTTCAAATTGGCCCATAAATTCAGCATTGATTCTGAAATAAGCCTGAAGCGGTAATTCCACGTGCACACCTTTGGGTATGTAAATAAAACTACCTCCACTCCAAACAGCTGTATTTAAAGCCGCAAATTTATTGTCACGAGCGGGGATTACTGTGCCAAAATATTCTTCAAAAATTTCCGGATATTTTTGTAAAGCTGCATCAGTACCTTCAAAAATCACGCCCTTTTTAGCCAGAGTTTCATGCAGATTGTGATAAACCATTTCCGATTCAAATTGTGCTCCAACCCCGGCCAGATATTTTCGTTCAGCTTCCGGAATACCCAATCGATCAAAAGTTTTTTTAATTTCTTCTGGAACTTCTTCCCAGCTGCGTTTTTCCTGATCGGAAGGTTTGAGATAATAATGAATTTTTTCAAACTCAATTCCACTCAAATCCGCACCAAAAGTTGGCATAATCTTGGAATTAAAAATAGCCAGTGCTTCCAGTCTTTTTTCCAGCATCCATTGCGGCTCATTTTTTTGACCTGAAATTGATCTCACCACCTCCTCGGAAAGTCCGGCCTCAGTCCGGAATTTAGGCTTGTCTTTGGTAGTAAAACCATATTTATAATCACTGAGCTGATTGCTCAGTTTCACCGCCAAAGCCCCAGATTTTTTGGTAGATTCTTTAGGCATTCTGATAAGTTTTGTAACCTTCTTTTTCTAATTCTTCCACCAATTCCAACCCACCACTATTAACAATTTTTCAGTCTACCATCACATGTACGAAATCTGCTTTCAAATGATGTAATAATCTTTGATAGTGGGTAATCATGACCAATCCCATTTCATTTTCCTTACGGACATCTTCAATAGCTTTGGCAGTGGTTTTCAGTGAATCAATATCCAGACCCGAATCAATTTCATCCAAAAAAGCAAATTGCGGACGCAAAGCCGCCAGCTGGGCAATCTCTGCTCTTTTCTTTTCGCCTCCGGAAAAACCTTCATTTACACCTCTGCCAATAAATTTTTTATCCAGACCAACTTGTTCCATCAGAATTCCTGCGGTTTTATAATATTCCGCTGGTCCCAACTTCTTTTCAGACCTCAAATTGGCTGCCTGTCTGAGAAAATTACCAAAAGTAATGCCGGCCACTTCGCGGGGATATTGAAAACCCAGAAAAATCCCTGCTCTGGCCCTGGCATCAGTACTCATTTTCAGTAAATCCTGGCCATTTAATTCAATTTTTCCATCAATGACCTTATATTTGGGGTGGCCCATCAGGGCGAAACAGAGAGTGCTCTTGCCTGAGCCATTTGGGCCCATAATGGCATGGGATTCTCCCGGCTTGATTTCCAGCGAAAATCCATCCAATACCTTTTTGCCCTCTATTTCCACGGTCAAATCACTAATTTTCAGCATGTTTTGGCTCATTTTTTCTATCAATTTGTGCTATAATACCTAGATTGTAATGCATTTTAAGTCAATGTCAGGAGAAAAGCCACAATTAAAAGACGATCCGCAGCAAAAAAGCTCCCCCGATGCAGCCATGCAAAAAGCTGTAGAAACTGATCATGTTCATGAGGAAAGCAAAGATATTTTAGCTGACACAGCAGATTTCGTCTCCTCCACCGAAAAATTAAATGCTGTTGAACGTAAAGAAGTTTTGGAAAAAGCCAAAGAATGGGAACGTAATGGTGATTTGGATTTACTCCGTGCAGCAGGCTTGAGTCTGGATCAAATTAAAAAAAATCCTCAGGAACGCCACATCAAATTGGCCTCTCTGTTTTTACATCGCGAAAAATCCAAACCTGGCCTGGTTTTCCGACTTGGCTATGAAGGCAATGAAATGGCTCAGTGGGATTTGGATTTGGCTGATGTACTTCCGTCCAATATCCTTAAAGTAGATATTTACGATCAGGATGGGAAATTGCTTTTTCCCGATGCTGAACGTGGTTTTGAGGAAGGTCGTCCCGGCTATTTCCATGGTAAACCACCGAAACGTGTGGCCGTCCAGGAAAACTATCAGGTCAAAGTTAAACAAACTCAGAATGGCCTGGCAATCACCGATCGACGCGCCGGTATCAGAACTCATGAACATGCTCTCAAAGAAGAGCTTTATATGGTTGATAATTCACGCAAAACCGTACTCAAGCAGGAAATACGCAAACAGGCTGCCGCTCAGGGTAAAGAAGTCAAAACCGATAAATCTTTCTTCGACAATATCCTTTCGGATTTAATGAAAGCTTTTGATCCAAAAATCTGGGAAAATTTCCAAGAAACCTTCAAAATCGATTTTTCCAAAATTCAAACTCAACTTAATGGTTTATTGGCTTCGCTCGGCATGCCCATCGCAGCCAAGGCATTGTCAGATTCGCCTTCTTCTGACTCTCCCTCCCCGGCAGCCACCGCCTATGGTGATCGTATTTCCAAAATTGGTAGCGGTTCAGAAAGTCTTAATGCCCCTCGAATTAATCGCGATTGGCTTTTGCAAAATGTCGGAGACAGCCCGGATAAAGTCGAGCGTTTCATGGTAGGTATCAATTTCCTCGGTGTAAATATGCGCGTGAACAAAT
>JADLFY010000036.1 GCA_020849575.1 Candidatus Peregrinibacteria bacterium | reverse complement strand
CGAGGTTCACGACAATTTGTCCTTCAATACCATTCAAGGTTTGGCTGAAAGCGTATCCTTGTGACTTAAGCCAGTCTGGGACTACAGGGCCATAGTAATAATCATCTTGAGTGGAAGGTTGATGCTGAAAATCCTGGAAGATTTTCAGGAAGCTTTCGGGATTGGCTTTACTGTTGAAGTTTTGATAACCGTTATTTTTCAAAATGCTGTCAGGTTTTTGATTTTGCATCAATAGGTCAGAAATAAAGCCTTTTTCACTGGCAGCTACGAGATTTCCTTCCAGATAAGTGAAGAAAAAGTCATTTCCGTTCTGATAAATTTTTCTGCCCAGACCCAGCTCAGTTACCTGAATATCTGCTGATGAACTGACGGCCTGATTGAATAGATCCTGATCAATGGTAACAGTCAGAAAACTAATCTCCTCACTACTGTCTGTGCGATGAATCTGACTATAGGCAAGGTCGGTGTTTTCAATATTATTTATCAGTAGCTGTAGCATTTCTGGATGTTCGGCTCCATTGGCGGCATCCTGGAACATTTCCTGGAATTTGCCCTTGAAGGGGTGTTCCTTGTTGGTGTTCAGCTCAATAAAATAATGAGCATTGACGGGTGCAAAAGAAGCTGGGGTGGCGGCGGCCTGTGTGACGGTGATAGTCAATAAATTGGCTATCAATAAAAAAGCTCCAAGGTAAGATCGGAACTTCTGGACGGTTTTGTTTTTAGTCATAGAAAAAAATTAACTACTTGCCAGGATTGTAGATTAGATTTGAGTAGTTAGCAATTTGAGTTGGAAATGCCGGATAACTTTAGGAGACAGCCTCAGGAGCACTGTCGGAATATCGATTGTCCTGATAAGCCCGTTTGGCATCAATGGCGCCTTCGGCGCCATTTAAAACGGCGGCGATTTGAGGATCTTTGAGGGCTTCGTAATAAGGCATGGTGATGGTGCCACCGTCTTTGTCAGCTATGGTTACATTTCCATAAATTGGTCTGAAACCATGGCTATAGTCACGATAAGTTGATTCATGGGCGGCATTATGCTGAGTGGGATTTTTTCCATCGAGATATAATCCATCGAAATCCAAAGAACCCGGGTGATCGATAGCATGTCGGGAAATGATCACATCTTTTTTATGACCTGCTACCAGGGCTTTATTTTGTCTGAGGGCATTTAAACCTTCTTCGCCCAATATAGTATTGATATTATCATTATGTTTTTTGATAAAACCGTTTTTCTGCATTTCCATCTGATCGGCCTCAGAATGTACCAGAGCCAGAGTGGGCCCGGTTATCTGCAAGTCTGCTGAACGGTAGATTTCTCTGGTCATGTTGCGGGTAGGCATGCCCCAGCCATATTTTTCGGAAAGTGTTTGGGCCAGTATCGGTGTCATGGGTATACGGACAAAATCTGTATCGGAGCCTACAGCCAGATAATCCTGAGCGGCCAAAAATTGTACTTTCACACCGTTTTTTTCCATGGTAACCGGTTTCATGTTTTCAGGACGGCAGAAAGAGGGGATATTGCCACGGGCAATTTCAGCCATGACATATTGTTCCATTTTATACTGATTTTCTTTGCTGTTCATATTGCCAAGCTGATTCATGGCAGCCAGGAATTCTGAACCGGTTGGGGCATTGCCTGGTCTTTCAGGAATTATGCCTGAACTGAGTGAAGGTAATTCTAATTTTGGCGTATAGGTTCCTTCAATGATATCGGGACGGACTGTACCGTCTTTGCTCAATAGATCAGAAAAACTTTCGTCTACTCCGTAGAAAGCCAGGATTTTATCCATTTTTGGCTGGCCATTGGCATCATAATATGATTTGCGGAACTCTGGAGTAAAAGCGCCAGCATTCTTGGTCATTAAGTCATTGAATTCTTTGGCTAAAATGGCTTTGGAGCCTTCACTTTTAAATTCAGCACTAATAGTTTGGCCCGGCTCTTTGGGAGCTTCCGGGTTGCCAGGAGTTTTTTCAGGAGCAGGGGCATTGCCCTCAAGAAATCTGATTTTGGGGCCGTTTTCTGGTGCCATATAATTAGATTTTTTTAGGTTTTTGAGTGAGAATTTTCTTTTTACTATTGTAAATGGCCTTGGTAATAAGATTTTCCAAGGTTTGTTTATCCTGTAAGGGGAGGTTTTCCAATTGAGGTTTTTTGATTTGAGGTTTTGCCATATTGCTTGACGGCTTTAGGATTGAGCTCGTGTATATCCCTGTATTATAGCATGAAAGTGCTGATTTAAGCTACTTTCAAAAGTATTTTGGCTCCTTCCAGCGAGGAAGGAGGTATTTTGGCTATTTTGGGCTTTTCTATGCGATATTGTTGGCAGAATTGGTCCAGGTGATAAAGCAGTCTTTGCTGATAATAGGTTGGATGTTCCAGCAGTGAGCCGGTCAGCAGTAAAAGTGGCCTGTTTTTTGGTTTCAATATTTTGATGAACTGGGAACTGATCAGAGCGTTGACAAAGGCCCCGCGATTATGGATTTCTGTCCAGATTTGCTGATAAATCTGTTCTTCAGGTGACAGGCTGTTTTGAAAATATTTTTCCAGTTCAGCGGGGCCTGTTTGTTTAATTTTTTGTAGAAAATTTTTGGTTGGAAATAATTTGCTTTGGTGAAGTTCATTCAAAATTATTTTGTATAATTGAATGGTCCAGGCTCCGGAAAGGATTTTTTCAGTCAAAAAACGGCGGGGGATCAGGCTATCGGCATCGAGTTTTCTGTCAAAAACACTTTTTTGCAGAAAGTTAAAATCACCCATTTCCAGATTGGCCAGGAAGATCTTTTGTTTTTTGGGGAGTGCCAGGCTGAGATTTACTCCAGTGCCAACTATTAAAGTGATAATGGTTGGTGCTGACGGGGAAGTAAAGTGTTGATCGGTGTAAGCACTAAGCGTACTGATTACCGTGTCATTGACCAGATGTAATCTGGAAAAATTGAGTTTATTTTGGCGGAGATGTTTTTGTAAAACTGGTTGGAGGTCAGTGCCAAGCAGACCTTTTTCCTGATGATTTTTGCCGAAGAAAAGTAAAGTGCCATGGATTTCTTTTTTGATCAGTTTGGAATGCAGGGCATTGGCAATAACCAGGATCAATTCAGGGTTATCGGCTGGGGTCGGGGTCAGAAACTTTTTTAAATGTTTACATAAATCCTGGCAAAGCAAATCTGGTGTATAGATTTTTTTCTGATAAAAGGGAAGTGATTGAGAGTGGCGGACTTTTCCCTGATGATGTTCGCTGATGCGAAGATAAGTCCCTCCCAATTCCATCAAGACGAAGTGATTGGGAGTATTGATTGGCAGAAAGGGCAGGGTGAAATTGGTGGGCGAGGTGATGGAGAGGGCTTTTTTGATTTGATGGCGCAGCTTTGGTAAATAATTCAGTTTCTGAAAATTATAAAAGCCATTTTTGCTGAGGAAATTTTGTAATTGTTTTTGACTGAGAATATTCATGACAGATAGAGCTGCTATTCAATATGGATTGATTCTAATATAGAATAGTTACAGCAAATAAGACAAATT
>JADLFY010000035.1 GCA_020849575.1 Candidatus Peregrinibacteria bacterium | reverse complement strand
TTTGCACAAGAGTTAGGTAAGTCACTTCTGAATTGGCAGGAAAAAGAAAGCCTTGTGTTAGCTATTTATGGGGAGTGGGGCTCTGGAAAATCTTCAATAATTAATTTAGCAAAAAAGTGTATTGAAAGTTCAACTAATCAGGCAAAGCCAACTGTCATTGAATTTAATCCATGGCTTTTTTCTGATCTTGATTCATTAAGTGAAAATTTTTTTGCTGAATTAGGGAAACAATTGAAAGTAAAAGGGGCTAGTGATAACGACAAAAAAATAGCTGAAAAATTGGCTTACTATGCTGCAATTCTGAACTTAATGCCTGAGAAAGAGTCAATATCAGGATTAATAAATAAAGTTATTATTGGTGCTGGAATTTTCGGGATTTCTTTGCCTCAGATTCTTCAGTATTTTAATTTTCAACAATCATGGGTTACTACTCTATTTTTTGTTGGTGGTTTTATTTTACTAATTACTCAACTTTCACAGAGTTGTTTATCAAAATTAAGTGACATCTTTGAAAAAAGGTCAATTTATAAGGAAAAATCAGTGATTGAAATAAAGGAAGAAATTAAACAAGAGCTGCGATTGCGTGAAGCAAAATTGCTTATTGTGATTGATGATATTGATAGACTTAATAGAACTGAAATCCGTGAAATATTTAGATTAATAAGAGCTAATGCTGACTTTCCGAATACTATTTATCTTCTTTCTTTTGATAGAGGAATTATTGAGGCAAATTTAGAGGAACAGGCAGGAATTTCTGGAAAAGACTATCTGGAAAAAATTGTTCAAGTAAATTTTGATGTTCCATATGCTAAACCGAATAAGATTCAAAAGTTTTTATTTGAACAGCTCGATCGTATTTTAGATCTTCTGCCTGAAAAGGCTAAAAGTTTTTTTGGCGAAGATGAGCCTTATTGGACCAATGTTTACTATTCAGGCCTCAAGGATTTTTTTAAGAACATCCGAGATGTTAAAAGATTTATTAGCGGACTTGAGTTCAATATTACCCAAATACATCAGAATGATGTGTTGGAAGTAAATCCGATTGATTTTATTGCAATTGAAGCAATTAGAATTTTCGTTCCGGAATTTTATGATTTTATGAAGAGTCGAAATGAACTTTTTACTTCAACTGAGGGTGAATCTGGAAGTCGTGATGCTAATCCAAGGAAAAAAGAGCTCGAGAAAGCATTTGAGGGTTGTGAATCATTATATCGAGATTCAACAGTTGGGCTTGTAAAGAGGTTGTTTCCTCAAGTGGATGGCATTATGGAACATGGATATTCTTCTCACGGTCCTGACTGGCAACCTTCGTGGAGCAAACAGTTAAGAGTTTGTGCGACTAAAAACTTTGATAGTTATTTCACCTTAATTCCTGGAGGAGACGAGGCTGAATTAAGTCAATTTGAAATTGAGGAAATTCTTGAAAGTATAAAGACTGAAAATAAATTTGAAGAACTATTAAGAACATATATCGGTAATAAAAAAATTAGGAAGGTTCTTCAGAGGCTGCAAGATTACACAGATGATGACGGCAAATTGCCTTTTTCTTCTGCTGAAACGATTGTACTGGCTTTGTTTAATATTTCTGATGATTTACCACCAGAAGTAACTGGAATGTTCGACATGGGGAGTGATATGGAAATTATGCGAATAATTTATCAGCTATTCAAACGGCAAAAAGATAAAGTAAAAAACTTTGAGGTTTTAAAAAAAGTGATTCCACTATCAAAAGGACTTTTTGGCCCTGTAGAAGAAATATCTCTTGAATCGCCTAGGGAAGGGAAAGAACGTTCTGAAGAAAACCTCTCATTGCCTAAAGAAAATATTCCTGAATTACAGAAGCTTTCTTTAGCGAAGATCGAAGAGTTTAAGGATCGTCTTTTAGATCATGAGAAATTTTTATACATATTATATCGATGGAAAGAGTGGGATGCTGAGGAAAAATATAAGACTTATATTGAAGAAATATTGAAAGATGAAAATCAGTTATTTAAATTTTTGCAGCATTTTATTTCAAAATCTAAAAGTACAACAATGGGTGATTATGGTTCGAGGACACGAAAAACCTTTAATTATAAATCCCTAAGGGATTTTGTTGAACTTGATTTTCTAAAAGATAGTATTCTAAGCATAAAGGCATCAAATGATGAGCTTTATAAATTATATCAAGAAAGCGTAGATCTTTTCTTAAATAATTTTGATAAACAAGATCGACAGGACGATTTATTTTAGTTTTTCTTTACCCACCTGTTCCAAAAAGGTATAATTACCTGTGAAGATACAGAGTCTATAAGACCAGTTGTTTGCGCCAGCCGCAGACGAAAAACTGGCCTTTTTTGTATCTCACTTCTTATACTTCTTACACGGACGGGTATGCAGGGGCAGGGGAAAAAGACTACAACAAATGATAAACTCAACTTTCTTTAGGCACTGAAAAAGCAAAAAAGACATCGTGACGTTGGCGTATAAGAATGTGAATTTGAGCCTGATGACTTTTTTAATGGCTCCCCCGACTGGGCTCGAACCAGTGACCTACCGGTTAACAGCCGGTTGCTCTACCACTGAGCTACAGGGGAATATGTGTGTTTTGAGTCTCCTTAGGGAGACTTCAAGATGGTCCAATCAGCTTTGGGCCGCAACTAATATAGCAAAATGATTTTGAATTACAAATCTTTTTTTGAGCCTGCTTTTGGGCTGGATCAGCAAGGGGCTACTTCATTGACTTAGGTGGTATTTTGTTGTATTATATATTGAATACAAATAATTTTACCAATATGAGATATAGCGTTGATAAAAATGGTGAATATCGTGAATGGGCTGATGAATCACGTGAAAGTGGTAAGAGAACTTCTGATCGTCCAGAAAGTAAGCTGGAAAAGGACATGAAGGATATGAATAGGAAAATCAGTGGTATTTTTGAAACTGTGCGTCGCAATCTGGATAAAAACGGTAGTGTGGAATAGTTTAAATTTTCACTAATTTAACTATAGCTCTGGCCACAATCTGATCCGGGCGACGGTAGATAATTTGATATGGGTCAACACCAGTCAGGCCAAGCTGACTGCTGATTTCGGTTGGCAGAACTTCTTCCTGTTCATAGCCCAATTCATCCAACTGATCGAGTAGAGGTTTGAGAGTGATGAACTTGTTAGGCATACCAGGATGTTGATAGGCCAGCAGAGTAAGTACTAGTGGAGTGCCGGATTTGATGAGTGGGTGAATGGCTTGCAGGAATTGAGTCAAAGTATCGCTGATTTCGCCAATAATGGATT
>JADLFY010000034.1 GCA_020849575.1 Candidatus Peregrinibacteria bacterium | reverse complement strand
TTGCTTTTCGATTGGAAAGCCGATCATTTGATGATCATCTAACCACATTCACTTTTGAGTTTGAAATTGATGACAAATCATTGCTTGACATGTTGCCAGTGAATGTAAAAAAGTACTTAGAACTTGGAGGCTACGAAGACGATGAAGAATCCGACGATCTACTTCTTGATTGATTCAACGTACTTTGATAACCCCGCAATCAATTTTTCCATCTGACGGATTGATTTAGGGCTAAAAACCTCTTCTCGTTTACCTGGAGTTTGCATATTCCTAAAAGTATCAAAAGAGAAGCCTGTTAAACTAGCCCAACCGTCAGATATTTCACCTTTTTCCTGACTTCGACACTGGGTCACCCAGTTTGAAAATTGAATAGATTAGCTAAGTTCTTTTGCTCTTCTGTGAGGAGTAAAATGTGTTTGATTATTTCATTTTCTCTTGTAACTGATTGGATTTGATAAATTGTTTTAGCAATTTCTATTGCTTTTTCGGGGCTGTAGTCTGCTTTCAATAATTTAAGTTGTCTCTCGAGTTCCTTGTAAACCTTATAAGCAACGAAAGCAATACAAATATGGGCTTCAATTCTTCGTTGTATGCGGTGATAAATTGGTCTTATCTTCAAATCAGTTTTCGCTACTCTGAAGGCTTTTTCAATTTGCCAGAGATGTTGATAATTTTCGATTATTTCCTCCTTGCTCAAACGGGCATTCGTGATGTAACCTTTGAGTCCATCCCAAGCCGCGTCTGCTTTTAGTTTATCCTTGTCAATTGTTACATTGATTTGTCCTTCCAACTTTAGGAATTTGTTATATCCCCGATTGTTGATACTTGATTTAGTTAAACGTCCCGTTCTAATCTGTTTTTCAAGCTTTCTAAGGCCCTTTTCCCTGTTGTAACTGTCCTTCTTTTCCCGATTGTCTGAATAGGTGATTATCAGTTGTAAATCTCCTTTTTTGATCACAGAGCTTTGACCATTTTTAAGTTGTAATGCAAGTATTTTGTTTTTGATAGCTTTCGTTTCGTTTTTAATCCGTGCTCCAAGAATAAACTCATAGCTTTTGGCTTGTAATTCCTCCATATTGGGTCGTGATAATAAGCCACTATCAGCAACAATTACAAGTTGATCCAGCGCATATTTTTGTTTAAAAGCATCCAGAACAGGAAGCATAGTATGCCCTTCAAACTTATTTCCTTCAAAGATTTCATAGGCCAATGGATAGCCGTTTTTACTAACCAGTAAACCAAGAACAATTTGAGGGTTTTGGTGCTTACCCTCTTTTGAAAATCCGGTTTTTCGCAATTCATCTTCATTATCAATTTCAAAATATAGTGTGGTCACGTCATAAAACACTATGTTAATCTCATTGTCAAATATTTTGCGAGTGTGCTCATAGCTAATTTGCTGAACCAGTTCTTTTTGGCTTTTATGAAGCTTATCAAGGTAGCGGTAAATCCGCTGAACAGGCAGATCCACATCTTTATAACGATTGATGTAACTACTGGTTTTGAGCTTACTAACTGGGTGGCATAATCGGGCGAAAACAAGGTTCTTAAAAATTTCATCATCCAGCTTATCGAAGCCTATTCCCTCAAATATGGGATCTAACAACAATTGTGTTCCAATTTCAGTATGAGATCTAATCTGTTTAAATACAGACTTAGTAACAGACTTTTCATCAGAAAAATCAATCTGGGTTTGTCCTGAGTAAAATTTTATGAAACGTTTCCCTTCTTCAAATAAGCTTTCTATTTCTTCAGGAATATCAGAACTACCAATAGTTTTAATCAATTTAGACTTTCCATTTATTTTGGAAATCACTTGAATACTTACTATCTCACTATTGTTCTTTTTCTTTCTGACAAACACATAGCAAAAATAGCCATTGAAGATTCTGGGTCACCCAAAAACACCCAAAAATTAACCTTATTCCTCTCATTATCAAGTATATTTTTTTCAGGCATGGTTTTTATGTCGAAGTCAGGAGAAATTCCAGGAATATTAGAAGGAACCGGAAAACCGGAATACGGAAAATGTGTAGAAATTTCTACGCGTGCCGCTATTCGTGAAATGATGTTGCCAGGTGCAATCACTATTATCTCTCCAATCATCATTGGTTTTGTGATGGGGCCTGAAGCGCTGGGAGCTTATATGGCGGGAGTTTGTGTAAGTGGTGTTCTTTGGGCTTTATTCCAAAACAATGCCGGCGGAGCTTGGGACAACGCAAAAAAATCTTTTGAAAAAGGTGTTGTAATCAACGGTGAAACTTTCTATAAAAAGTCTGAACCTCACAAAGCAGCTGTTACCGGTGATACAGTTGGTGATCCTTTCAAAGATACATCAGGTCCATCAATGAATATTTTGATTAAACTAACTTGTTTGGTTGGTTTAGTTATTGCCCCGCTATTAAGTGGAGGTCATCATGAAGAAGAAATTACAACGCCTGCTGACACTACTGTAACCACGCAAAATGATATTCAAATCAAAAAAATGGTACTCACTGATACATTGGGTGTGAATGTTGAGATTGAACAAAAAACAGAGAATGGAAATACTTCAGTGAGCTTGCTCGCAGGTAATCCAAACCACTTGTCAGATGCAGATCTTTCTACCTTAAAAAAAGACGGTTTTGATTTGGCAAAACTTGTTGATAGCAACCGCTGGAATGCTTTGGTAGTTGAATAAAACGAACTGAAAATAATTGCAAAAGGAGTCTGAACGGCTCCTTTTTTTTCCTGACTTCGACACTGGGTCACCCAGTTTGAAAATTGAATAGATTAGCTAAGTTCTTTTGCTCTTCTGT
>JADLFY010000033.1 GCA_020849575.1 Candidatus Peregrinibacteria bacterium | reverse complement strand
GTGGTGTAGCAGTGCTGATGATCATTATTTCCGGTCTTAGATTGATCCTTTCCGCCAGACAGGTTAATGATGTCATGAACCGTGAAAAGGAAACTCTTAGATTCGCTTTTATTGGCTTACTGATGATTATCGTTGCTGATCAGGTCGTGCGGACTTTATTTGGTGAATATGGAGAAACTTTCCGCACTGGAACTGATATGCAAATGACCGCTGAAGGGGCTGCCAGTATTGCCAGTGGTGTCTCCGGATTAATCAGAATTTTCCTGCCTTCATTTGCTATTTTATTCTTTGTTATTGCCGCTTTTCGTATCCTTACTTCCCGCGGAGATAATGAAAAATATACCAAGGCCAAAAAACAGATTACCTGGGCCGTAATGGGTTTGATTTTAGCTGGTTTGGCAGAAATTATCGTTTTCAGAGTAATTTTCCCCGATCAAGGCTCCCGTATTCCTGACACGGCAGAATTTGCCAAATTGCTCGTTACCATCACCAATTTTATTACCGGATTCATTTCAACTATTGCTGTTTCCATGATTATTTATGCCGGTTACCTCTATGTTATTTCAGTTGGCGGCGATGGCGTTGCCAAAGCCAAAAAAATCATTATGGGAGCCTTGATTGGTTTACTCATTGCCATGGCCGCCTTTGCCCTTGTTAATACCTTTGTCAAAGTCGAAGCACCAACCAGTGCAGGTACTCAAACTCAGGTCAATACACCCACTCCATAAGTAGTTTTAAAAATATAATTTCAAAAAAGTCAATTGAAATTGTCAATTCAGGGCTTGCCGCCAGGCAGGCCCTTTGAATTTATAGGCTAAAAATGCTATAATAATAGGATTTCAACAAAAAAACCTATGTTTGCAAACAAAAATAAAATTTTCTCCAGCATCCTCCTGTCATTGCTGCTAATCGGTTCCTCTCTGGCTTTTTCTTCTTCTACCCATGCCACCGATACAGGTCAGGACTTTTTGGCTGGTATCGGCTGTGATGATACCAACAAAGATGGCAGCTTAAATTTCTTCGATGACTGTCTGTCCGGAGATGATAATGGCAGTGTGACTTCATTTACTGATTTTAAGGGTGATTTAACTCCTCCCAATCCTGAAGGTTATGCATCTGGTCTTACACAGGCCCAGGATGCCCGTACTTTCATTCTAAATGTTACCAACTTCGCGCTGGGTTTTTTAGGTTTAATTGCTGTATTGGTGGTGATTTATGGCGGCGTACTTAGTGTTACTTCTGCTGGCAATCCTGACGGTTATAACAAAGGCAAAAAAGCCATTACTTTTGCCGCCATTGGTCTTTTGATCGTTATGTCATCCTTTGCCCTGGTTAATACAATTTTGCTGGCGCCCAGCGGCAGTGAGAAAGGTTCCACTGCTACCAGTGGTCTAAGTTCAACCTCTATTCGTGGAGTGGCCGGCTCACAGAGATTCAATTATCTGGCCAATCAGATTGATGATATTCTCAACCGTGTTTACAGCAGCTATCAGCTGCATTTCGCTATCAAACAGGATATTGAGAACACCGTCGCTGTCTTTACGGGTTATGACGAAAGCACCTGTTTTGTACCAGCTTCCAATTGTGCCAATCAGGTTAGATCAGCTTTCCAAAGTCAATTTACTATTTTGAGTAATTATCTTGGCAATCCAAGTGCCAATGCCAAATTAACCACTGGCATGGCTGCTTATCTGACTGATGTCCAAAATGAATTCAACAGCAAATTTGCCGAAATTAACGCTGAAATTATTGCCGAAGATTGTGATACTGAAAATACTTTTATTGATGGCGGTAATCCCTGTACACCAGATAATTTGAACGCCATTAAAGGTAAACTGAAAATGACTTCTGTTTCTACCATGTTGCAGAAAGCTGATTTCCTTGGTCAGAGTTTTGAAGAAGATATGAATTTTGGCGTGGCCAATACTGCCCAGGTTTTCCAGGCCATTTCCGGTCTGGCCTCCGATAGCATCGGCAAACCTTACTTTGATGGTTTAATCCCGGTTTTCTCCAAAAATCCTTCCGGTACACCGCCAACTACAGTCAGCAGTGAATCAGCTGGTTATTTCGGAAAACTTTTGAACGATATGAAAAGTCAGCTCACTATTGGCAAATCTTTGGCCAATATCAATCAGGATCAGATCAAAAATGTTTTGAAGAGTCTGGTAGAAATTAAATCCATTCTCCAAAATATCAAATTTGTTAATACAATTATCTCCGCCGACGTTGCTCAGGGTAATGCTCCATTAATTGTCAATTTCTCCAGCGTTGGAACTACCGATCCATCAGGTCTTACAGTCACTGGTGATCGTCTCCATTGGGATCTCAATGGTGATGGCAAATTCAGTGGCCAACCTGGTGCCAGCTCTGATTCCAAATGTAATGAACAAAATGGTGCTGTTGCTTCCTGTATTTTCAGTCAGCCGGGAACTTATAGAGTTACTCTCAAAGCAGAAACTGATAAAGCTGCTGTCAATCCTGCTACTGGCCTTCTCTATGCTCAGGAAATTGCTCCAGGAGTTTCTTATATCGACATCAAAGTTAATCCACCTTCCACTAAAATTGATCTGGAAGTAAGTGCCTCTGGTTCTGGTACCAAGAAACCAATACTCAAATACAACGCTGAATCAGGAGCAGTATTGGAAGATCATGCCCAGGTTTACTTCACACTTTCTCAGGCCAAGGCCGGTCTGGTCTTCGATGCCAGCAAATCCACTGGTCCAGATGGTAAGAGTCCAGTAATCAATGATCCTTCCACCAAGATTCGTTGGAATTTCGGCGTACCTTCCGAACACAATGATACTTATAGCCTGGCCAGTAAAGATAGTTTGACTATCAATCAGGTTTATCCTGCCATTGGTAATTATCAGGTTATCTTTGAGGTAACAGACAAAAACGGCGTAGTAGATCGAAAAATATTTACTGTTGTGGTTTCCAATGTAGCTCCATCAATTACCAATCCTCCTCCAGCCGGTAAAGTAGGGGATGAATTAACTTTTGATGGTTCGGATTCAACCAGCGATGGTGGTCCATTAATTTTCAATTGGACAGTAGAAAAAGTCACTTCTGGTTTTTCTACGGCTTACCTTGAAAAACTATTTGCCGGTGTCCAAACTGCTCATGCTGCTC
>JADLFY010000032.1 GCA_020849575.1 Candidatus Peregrinibacteria bacterium | reverse complement strand
GTACTACTCTGGCGTCCCAATAGCCAAAATCCAAAACTGACTGGAAAGACATGGAACGTGAAGAAAAACTTTTATTTTCATCTTTTCTAAGACTGACTGACACTTGCCAAAATGAACAGGAAATGGCTACCAGCCTGTTGAAGACCGGCACATCCCAGATATTATTATGGTAAAAAGGTACGGGCTGATAGCCAACCTCAATACGATTTGGTGTTATACAATAGCGAAAGGTTAATTCGCTGAGGAAACTAGGGCTAATTACCGTATCGGCATCAAAGCTGGAAAGAATCACTTTGTTATAGTCGAGCTGATGTTTATCCAGATATTCTTTAAGTCTTTTGGCTGACCAGGTAGCGTTCCCGGCACGTCCTTTCAATTCATCGGGCAAATTGGGTGGATGAAAAGTGGCAAAGAAGTCTTTAAAATGGTGGCCATATTCTTTGTGAAGGAGCTTGAAGGTAGCTTCTGATTGCTCTTTAAAGGCTTCCTCACAAGCTAAAATAAGAATGACTTTTTTGAGATCAAAGTTGTTTTTAACATAGGACTCAACTGAAGTTTTGATTACTTCATAAGATTCATTGGCATTACAAAGAGTAATACAATGAGTGACTTCAGAAGGCTTGAGATAATTATTGCCGGCCTGAAGTTCGACAATCTGTTTCTGGAAGTTTTCTATAAAACTACCTTTTTGGGTGCCGAGAATTAATGAGTCAAAGGAAGTATCAGCTTCGGATGAGAGTTTTTCGGGGTTTTCTAAAAGCTCTAAAAGCTTATTCCAATTGGTTTTTTGGGCGCGCTGACTATAGTGAAAAGATTTGGTGAGATTATAGGAAAATAAAAAGGTTCGGAAAACCCAGATAAGTGTGTAAGCAATGATTAAATCGGCTGTGATAATGGGAAAAAAGATTGAACCAAAGAAAACCAGGAAAAATGCTGCCCAGGTACATAGTCCGGGGATCATTTCCACAATTCGCCAATATTTATGCTCTCTAGTTAGGTTTTCGGGTAAAATTTTGCTCAATTCTTTAATTTAAGGCTTAAATGACAAGTTGGTTTGACAATATATATATTTTTCAGTATTATGGCAACTATTTTGGGATAGTCTCGTGGTTGGTAATATATAAACTGTTAAGCCTGTCAAATTTCTTGCTTGACAACAATGTTACTAAAACATATATTCTAGCTCCAAAGCAATATTAAAGCCTAACGTTATGACTCAAGAAGTAGCTAATCAAAACGCCCAGGAGAAACTTAATTTAACCTCTATCATTGAGGACTTGTTCTTGGTTCTGACAACTAAGGAAAAAGACGTGATTGTGAAGAGATTTTGTCTTGACAATAAGCCAAAACAGACTTTGGAAAAGATTGGACAAACTTTCTCTGTAACACGTGAAAGAGTTAGACAGATTGAAAAGATTGCTCTCGGTAAATTAAGAAGAACTGTTGAAACTACCAAATTAAGCTCAATTAATAAGCTGGCTAAAGATATTTTGAAAGCCAGTGGCGGAGTGCTTTTGGAAAGCAAACTGGTTTCTGAACTTATTTCTAAAATTGGCAGCAATCAAGAAGTAGACGGCCATATTGTAAAGCTGGCTTTGAATATCAATGTGGATTTGGTTAAATTTGAAAAAACCAATGTTTATAAGCCTTTCTGGAAACTAAATACTATAGCTTTTGATGATATTAAGGCCGTTATTAATGCGGGTATCGCTATTCTCAATAAGAAAGGTGATATTTATTCTGATGAGGAATTGGTAAAGGAAGTACAGCAAGCATTTGCCGATCGAGGCAAACAGGTAGAAAGCGCTTTTGTAACTTCTGCTATGGAAGTTGATAAGCGTGTAAAAAGAGTATCTGAAGGATTTGGTTTGACTTCATGGAGACATATTAATCCTCGAAGTATTAGAGATAAGGCCTATATTGTGCTTAAAAAGACTAATGAGCCACTGCACTTTGTGGAAATCGCCAATAGAATTGCTTCTTCTGGTTTTGATAAAAAAGTAGTTACTACTCAGGCGGTTCACAATGAATTAATCCGTTATGATCAATTTGTATTGGTGGGCAGAGGCCTTTACGCTTTGAGAGAGTGGGGCTTCAAAAAAGGTACTGTTGCTGATGTGATTGAAGGACTTTTGAAAAAGAAATCTCCTCTTACTAAACAGGAAATTATTGCCGGAGTTTTGAAACAGAGAAAAGTTAAGAAAGGTACAATTTCTCTTAATCTTCAGAAAAATGCCCAGTTTGTACGTGTAGGTAGAGCAGTTTATGCCTTGGATGAATCCTTGAAATCTGCGACTGCTTAATTAGTTGAATTTTTTAGTGGGAAGACCTATCTTTGGATGGGTCTTTTTTAAATTTTTTATGCCAAGTATTTTTACAAAAATAGTTAATCGTGAAATCCCGGCCAAAATTGAGCATGAAGATGAATTTTGTATTGTGATTCATGATATTCATCCCAAAGCGCCTGTTCATCTGTTGATAGTCCCCAAAAAGGAAATACCGACAATTATGGAAGCGGCCGATGAAGATCAACAGTTATTGGGACATTTACTTTTGGTAGCCAGAAATATGGGACAAAAATTGGGGTTAGAGGGGTATAAATTACAATTTAATGTAGGTTCCAAAGGTGGTCAGGAGATTTTTCACATACTTTTGCATTTGATGGGGGGCTAACTTATATTCTTAGCGCTTTGTTAAGTTTCTAATCCCTTTGCTGGGGTGGTGGAACTGGTAGACACACTAGCCTTAGGAGCTAGCGCCAAAAGCATGGAGGTTCGAGTCCTCTCCCCAGCACCAAAAAGGTAAGGTATCCCCCAAAAATTATGACAAATGAAGATATAATCAATCACGCCTCATTTCAAATTGGTTTGAAAGTTTTGATATGTAAATATGGGAAGTTTTTGATGTTACGGCATCATCCTACGGGACGTTTTGATTTGCCTGGAGGTAGAATGGGAACTGAAGAAAAAACCAGAAATTTAATGGAAATTTTAAAAAGAGAAATTACAGAAGAGTTGGGGGGGGTTGAAATAGAAATAGGAAAACCGCTTTTTCAATTTAGACGGCATTTCCCGGATCGCGGTTATGATGTTTTTATTACTGTTTATGAAGCTGAACATATAAGTGGTGAAATCGTAATTTCTGAAGATCATCAAAAGTTTGAATGGATGGATCCGGTAAATTTTGATTTTACATTGGAAGATTTTTGGCATCAGGAAGAATATGAAGCGTTTAGAAAATATTTTTCAATTAACACTTCCAATGTAGGGTAAATACAGCCTGCTGATCGGATCGGTTTCGCTGAAGTTTTTCATGGTGGTGGCCAGGGTAATAGTTTTGAGGCCATATTTGTCCGTAATTTGGTCGAGATGATGGAATAAGGAGATTTGCTGGTCAGTTTCTAATTCGTTGGGAAAGAGTTTGGGATTAAGGAAATCTTCATGGCTAAAACCACTGGTAATGATGCCAGAACTCCGATATGGCAGATTGGGTTGGAACAACTGATCAAAAGCGTTTTTTACTAGTTTAACTATGGCAATTTCAGAATTGAGTTCTTCGGGAAGTTTGATTTCCTGACCATAGGTTCGATAATTTTGGTCGCGTAGCATCAAAGTAATATAGGTGGTTTTGAGTTTTTTACGTCTGAGATGCCAGAAAGCCATGGAGAGATTGGTGAGGATTTGCTGATAAATAAAATCCTGATTGGTGGTCACGTGAAAAGAACGGGTGCGGGCCAAAGATTTGGGTAAGGCCTCTGCGGTGCGCACGGAGCGGGCAGAATAACCGGATAATTCCATTTGCATTTCCAGGCCGGCTTTACCGAGAAGTTTTTGAATTTTTTGGGGTGAACTTTTGATGAATTCCAGAGGCGTATGGATACCATGTTTTTTCAATAAAGCCCTGGTATTGCTGCCAAAACCTTTGATTTGATTTAAATCCACCTGAGCAAGAAATTGCTCAACATCTTTACCTCCAATGACGGTTAGGCCATCGGGTTTACGGAAATTACTGGCGGTTTTGGCCAACATTTTGGTGGTGGAAAGACCGATGGACACGGTGATGCCAAGACGTTTTTTAATGGTTTCTTTGATATCCTGGCAGATTTCCCGATAAGGTTTATGGTAGAGACGACGCAGTCCTTTTAGGTCGACATAGCATTCATCGATGCTGGCAACTTCGACATCCGGAGTGAATTGTCTGATTATTTCCAGAAAATTACGCTGATAAATCAGGTAGCGGCGAAAATTACCTGGGACTATAACAATTTCAGGATGGGCTTTTTTGGTTTCCCAAATAGAAGCTCCGATTCCTATGCCATATTTTTTGGCTTCATAGCTGGAAGCGATTACGCATCCCCCGCCCATACCAGTGACCAAAACGGGTTTGCCCTGGAGAGTCGGGTTATAGGCCTGCTCAACTGAAGCGAAAAAAGCATTACAATCGATGTGAGCAATGGCAGTCGGATAGGAAATTCGGTTGGGCATGGGGGATATGGCTAAGTGGTATAGCGCCGAACTGTACCAATCACGATTCCCCAGATTTCTGTACCTTCTTCTAATTTGATTTGATATTCCTGATTGCTTTCGGCTTTGAGATATTTTTGTCCTTTTTCTTCAATCAGGCGCTTGACGGTAAAGCCACTGGGTAAATGGGCAACTACAATTTGGCCGGGTTTGGCATCCGTTCTTTTCTCTACCAATAAAAGATCATTAGGCATGATGCCGGCTTTTTCCATGGAATGTCCCCGAACTTTCAAAGCAAAGGTATTGGCCGGGCTGCGAATAAGATATTGATCCACAGTAAGCATT